>NZ_VPBF01000005.1:0-113447 GCF_013418865.1 Acinetobacter sp. YH12117 | reverse complement strand
TTCTTGACTCAAGCATTAATGCAGTACGATCTTCAAAGCTAAGATGATGGTATGACAATTTTATATACTCCATAAACCCTTTAAATTAATTAGGTGGTTTATGTCGCACTTCAAGTTTTACTCTGCCCGCTGATTTTAATTTGATGATCTTCTGTTATTTTAAGAAAATATTTAAATAAATAAGGGAGATGCTGTATAAAATCATCTGAATTATTTTTTAAAATATTATCTGTTATTTTTTAATGATTGCAAAATTTTCTAATCAAAATAAAGGGAATTATTTTAGCGTAGAACCGTGGTTATTTTAGTGTGTATTTTAAATAAACCTTGTGTTTAGCAAATATAGAGCGTATAAAGCTAACTCTCCTTTGCGGGGTGGAGCAGTCTGGTAGCTCGTCGGGCTCATAACCCGAAGGTCGTTGGTTCAAATCCGGCCCCCGCATCCAACTTTTAATGCTTATAGTGATTGAATATTTGTCCATAATTGTGAGAATTGGGACAGTGAAAAGTTTAAAATAATCAAATTTGATTGTGTTTTTATCCGATTTTTGAAAGATGAAATTTTAATAAAATTGAACAGCTTTCTTAAATGATCACCTAAGCTCATATAATGAGTCAGTTATGTTGAATAATGTAGAAAATTGGCAGTTGGCCACTGCAGTCAATGGTCAGGAAATTTTTGTAAAAGTAATGCCGCTGAAAAAGAAGCAGCGCTCGAGCCAAGGTTTTATCTGGGTGGAAGTCGGTAAAATGATTGAGCTTCAGTCCGGCCAGCAGGTGGAATTTAACCTGGATGGTAAAAGTTTTTATATTGCTTTAAATCAGTTATATAAATTGAATTAATTTATTTTTATTGCATTCAGAACAGAAGTCTGTATAGTGGTCCTTAACTAGAAGAATTACTATTGTTTCAGCAAATCTTTTCCCTCCGTCGTTTTTTAATATCCTTCGTAGTATCAGATTTTTAGTTTCAAAGTCATTTTCCAGTTAATTATTGGTTTATCTATGACCAATTTAAAAGTTTTTTAATACAGGATTATCTTATGTCAAATACAGTTACTGGTACTGTGAAATGGTTTAATGAAACTAAAGGTTTTGGTTTTATTCAGGCAGATTCAGGTCAGGACGTTTTTGCTCATTACAGCGAAATTACCAACCAGGGCTTCAAAACTTTACATGAAGGCCAGCGCGTTGAATTTACCATCGTAGCGGGTAAAAAAGGCGACCAGGCCAGCGGTATTACTGCAATCTAATTGCCGGTTTCGCTGCAAAAAGCTCATCTTCTGATGGGCTTTTGTTTTTTTAGCATCTGCTAAAAACAGATGTGCTGTGGTCGGTACAGATGCATAGAAATTTTGGTCAGAAGGCTTTAAACTAGCCCGGTTTTTAGCGCCGTATCCGATTTTCTCCCCTATGAAAGATTCGCTGCGCATTTTCTGTTTCCCGAGGTTCCTACATTGAGTTCACATCCTGTCATTCAAGAACTGTTTGATCGTCCTATTGAGCGAAAGCTGTGGGTGGCACCAATGGCAGGCGTCACGGATCGGCCGTTTAGAACACTGTGCAAATATTTTGGTGCAGGCCATGCAGTCAGTGAAATGATGACTTCGGACAAGACGTTGCGCATGAGCAAAAAAAGTCTGTATCGGGCCAACTTTGATGGTGAAATCGCGCCGATTTCTGCACAAATTGCCGGTTCTGATCCGGCTGATCTGGCTGAAGCTGCGCGTTATCAGGTGGCCAATGGCGCACAGATTGTCGACATCAATATGGGCTGTCCTGCCAAAAAAGTATGTAACAAGCTGGCGGGTTCGGCGTTGTTACAAGATGAAGATCTGGTCGCCCGGATTTTAGATGCAGTGGTGGAAGCAGTCGATGTGCCGGTAACCTTAAAAACCCGACTCGGTTTTTTAAACGGTCAGGAAAATATTCTGCGTGTGGCCAAGCGTGCTGAACAGGCCGGTATTGCAGCGCTGGCCCTGCATGGTCGTACCCGCGAAGATATGTACCTGAACACGGCGCGTTATGAGTTAATCAAGCAGGTTAAGGCCGAGCTGAATATTCCCCTCATTGCCAATGGCGACATCGACAGTCCGGAAAAAGCTAAAATGGTGCTGGATTATACCGGTGCAGATGCGATTATGATTGGCCGTGCGGCACAAGGCCGTCCCTGGATTTTCCGTGAAATTGCCCATTATCTGACGATCGGTGAACATTTGGCTGCACCGAGTATTGAAGAAGTCAAACAGGTATTGCTTGGGCATTTATCTGAACTTTATAGCTTTTATGGAGAATATTCAGGCTGCCGTATTTCACGTAAACATATTGCCTGGTACACCAAAGGACTGCGTTCTAGCAATGAATTCCGCCAGAATATGTACCGTGTGGAAAGCACGGCCGAGCAGTATCAGGTGGTGGAAAACTATTTTAATCAACTGTTAGAACATGGCAACATCATGAGTGATGTGCAGGTTGAACAGGTGAATCTGTTAGAAACCAAATAATTAAATATCTATCATAATTGTGGCGCATTAGAGCGCCATTTTTTATCCCCGATTTTATCCGTTTACAATCTCTACAGACCTGAACACAGGGCAACATACGCTCACTGAACACGGACAGGACTTGGACATTGCAGGGCTTGGCTTGCTCTATGCTAGGTAAGTCTTCACTTGGCAAGATGATATTCCAGTCTTGTTAATAACAATGATCCAGGGAGTTTCAACATGACCAATACTAATCGTCCTGTGACTGAATTTAGCCATAAGACCTCAACAGAATTACCACAAGAACGAAGCCAGGGTTTAAATGTCGACCCGACCGATGTGAATGCACGTCCTGATTTGGACACCAATCGTGTCCCGGATATGAATGAAGCAGGCGATCATCCTGTGGGTACTAGTGTCGGTGTATTAGGGGGGCGGCAACCGGTGCTGCCGTCGGTGCTGCAGCTGGACCAGTCGGTGCCGTAGTGGGTGGTATTGCCGGTGGTGTAGTGGGTGGATTGGCCGGTAATGAAATTGCCGATGCGATTGATCCGACTGCAGAAGATGTGTACTGGCGTGATCAGTACCAGAACCGTCCATATTATAATGAAACCCGCAGTGTTTATGCCGATGTCGACTATGACCGTGATTATCGAGGGGCCTATCGTCTGGGCTATGAAAACCGTCCTTTATATGAACAAAATGTCGATTTTGACCGGGCCGAGCCAGAACTGCGCACCAAATGGGAACAGATGAAAGGCGATTCCCGTCTAAACTGGGAAGAAGCTAAATTTGCAGCCAAAGATGCCTGGCAACGTGTCACCCGTTAAAGTATTCAAGCCATTATTAAGCCAATAAAAAAACATCTCCGCGGAGATGTTTTTTTATTGTTCTCGCTTAGTGACTGGTCATTTCCAGCACCAGTTGATTAATTAAATCACCGGCTTCCATGTCACGAATCAGACCGACATTGGCACCGGCCCAGAATGCACCGAATCCCTGTTCGCCTTGCTGGCTGGCTGCGGCATGTAACTGCTTGCCAATATCATAAGTATACGGATAGGTCGGTACCGCCGGACGGTTTGGTGTATCCACCAAACGGTGCCATTGATTGACCAGACCACGTGCCGGACGGCCGGAAATTGAATCGGTAATTTGGGTACAGCTCTGGCTAAATAAAGCCTTGCGATACGCCTCATTGGCATTGGAAGATTTACATTGCACAAAGGCGGTCCCGAGCTGCACCGCAACTGCGCCAAGGTTCATGACACGTTGTGCATGTTGACCATTCATAATTCCACCAGCCGCAACCACCGGAATCTGACAGTGCTGGGTCAGTAAAGTCACTAAATCTACCGTGCGGATACCGCCATCAATAGCGGCATTAAACAGGCCACGATGACCGCCAGCCTCTACGCCTTGGGCAATAATAATATCAATACCCGCCGCTTCAATGGCTTGTGCTTCGGCCAGATTGGTGGCAGAGACCATGGTGATAATCCCGGCCTGTTTTAGCGCCTGAATCTGATGCGCGTGCGGAATACCAAAATGAAAACTCACCGCCTGAGGGCGGGTTTCCAGCACCAGATTCAGATAATCATCATTGCTTAAAAAACTAGGATACAGATTTTTGAGCTGGGTCGGCAGCGCTACGCCATAATGGACAAAATGCGGACTTAAATAATCCAGCCAGACCTGAGCAGCAGCTTCATCCAGCGGCTCGGGTTGATGACAGAAGAAATTGACCTGAAAAGGGCAGTCGGTCAGGTCCTGGGTTTTTAAAATCTGTTCTCGGGCAGACGCCACTGAACTGGCCCCTAAACCTAGTGAACCCAAGCCGCCCTGGTTGGAAACTTCGGCAGCCAGTTCAGGTGTCGAAACACCGGCCATCGGCGCTAAAAAAATAGGATGTTTAATGCCGAGCTGTTCCAATATAGACATGCGATTTCTCCTTATTCTTCCTACACTTTGCCCAAGCTGAACAAAATTAGCAAATCATAATCATTATTTATTTTTTAAATAATCTGCCGGTTCTTACACAGCAGTTACATTCGTTGCGACAAGCTGGGTCGTGCTAACGCATCGGCTTGCTAGGCGCAACATTTTCGCTTTTTTATAATCAGCTTATCTCCTGATTTCTGCTGAAACGCATGTCTGAACGTATCCGTGAAAAACTGCAAATTTTAGCCGATGCTGCCAAATATGATGTGTCCTGCTCATCGAGTGGCAGTCGGCGCAAAAATAAAGACCAAGGGCTGGGCAATACCGGTAATGGCATCTGTCACAGCTATACCGAAGATGGGCGCTGTGTTTCGCTGCTTAAAATCCTGTTCTCCAATGTTTGCATTTATGACTGTGCCTATTGCGTGTCGCGGCGTTCCAATGATGTGAAACGCGCAGCCTTTACCGTACAGGAAGTGGTCGATCTGACCATAAATTTTTACCGGCGCAATTATATTGAAGGGCTGTTTTTAAGTTCCGGTATTTTTAAATCGGCCGATTACACCATGGAACGAATGCTACAGGTGGTGAAAAAGCTGCGGCTGGAAGAAAACTTTAATGGATATATTCATTTAAAAACCATCCCGGGCGCATCTCAGGAAATTATTACCGAAGCCGGTTTATATGTTGACCGGATGAGTATTAATCTGGAAATGCCGACCGAAGCCGGACTACAGCAGTTTGCCCCGGAAAAAAGTCATGCCGAAGTGCAGAAGGATTTGGGTATTGTCCGCGATCGCCTGATTCAACTGAAAGATGAATCGAAAATCATCAAATCGGTACCGAAGTTTGTTCCGGCCGGACAAACCACGCAGATGGTGGTGGGTGCACATAATGAAACCGACCAAGACATTATTATGATGGCCGATCGGCACTACAAAGAATTCAAGCTAAAACGGGTTTATTTTTCTGGTTATATTCCAATTAATACACAGGAAAAGGCCTTGCCCGCTGTCGGTTCAGCGCCGCCGTTGCTGCGTGAAAACCGGCTCTATCAAAGTGACTGGTTAATGCGTTTTTATGGTTTTGCTGCGCATGAACTGGTGGATGATCAACATCCCAATTTAGACCTGGATGTCGACCCGAAATTGGGCTGGGCACTGCGTCATCCAGAGGCTTTTCCGGTAGATATCAACCGTGCCGACTACCAGTTGATTTTACGGGTGCCGGGTATAGGCGTGCGTTCGGCGCAGAAAATTGTGCAGGCGCGCCGGTTTGGGCACATTCATATAGATCAGCTAAAACGCATGGGCGTGGCCTATAACCGTGCCCAGCATTTTATTCGCTGTGCCGACAGCCCGAAATTTAAAAAAGAGCCGCCAGCGCAGCAGATTCGCCAGCAGATTTTACAGTCGGGGCAATCCAAATATCAGCAGCAGCTCTCGCCACAACTGGGCTTTGCTTTTTAATGGCCACCTACTGCTTTGATGGCACGCTCACCGGCTTGCTTTGCTGTGTGTTTCGGGCATTTCGCTTTCAAGAGTTTGATGTACACATTACCGCCAATCCGCAGTCCCAGCATGGCCTGTTTGATGAGTTTATTGTCGTGTCTTCACAGGATGTGCAGGGGCGGCGGGTCTGGCAGGGCTTGAAACAGAAAATCCAGCCCGGCAGCTTGCGTCAGTTTTATCTGTGCTTTTTGTCGGAGCAGGAACAGGCCTTTCAGCATCTGTTTGATTTTTGCATTTATGTTTTTCAACACGGCCATGCGGTGGATGGTAATTATGGCCATCCGGCGGTGTTGGGCATGGCACAGTGGGCCAAGCAGGTGGGCCGGGAAAAACATCGCATGGAAGCTTTTGTACGCTTTAAAAAATGTCAGGATGGTCTGTTCTTAAGTCTGGTGCGGCCAGATTTTAATGTATTACCGCTGATCGAGCGGCATTTTAAGGCGCGTTACCAAGATCAGCGCTGGCTGATTTATGACGAACAGCGTGATTACGGCATTTATTATGATCTGGATGATGTGCATCAGGTTCAGATGAATGCCCGGCAGCTGGATCTCCAGCTGGGCAGTGGCCACAGTCAGGCCTTTAGTATCGAGCTGGATGCTGAAGAATTTTTATATGACCAGCTGTGGAAAGATTATTTTCACAGCGTCAATATTCAGGCACGGCAGAACATGAAGCTGCATATTCAGTATGTACCGAAACGTTACTGGCGCTATATGAATGAAAAGTCGCTCTAACTTTCATCCCGGCCGGTTTCATCAGTATAATGCCCGGGTTGTATCGTGGAAAAGGTAAAAGCATGAAGGGGTATGTAGGGGCTGTTTTGCTCACAATAACAGGTTTGACAGCATGTGGACCACATGAGGCAGAGCAGGTACAGGTCCAGCCTGAACAGTACCAGGTGGCCAGTGCAGAGCAGCTACAGCAGCGCTTTAGTGCCTTAAACCGTCAACTGGAAGCCGATTTTCAGCAGTTTAAGCAGCTGGAAAGTATTGCCTTTGCCCAGCAGTTTCCTTTAGATGCCGATAATCTGATGACCTTGAACCAGCATCTGGTCAGCAGTACCGCCTTAAAGCCGACCAAAGCCGGCTATTGCGATATGATGAATGGCTATTTTGCCGAGATGTATCGTCTCGGACATTATAATCTGGAACTGCTTGATCAGATCCAGCTGCCCCAGGCTCAACAGGAAAATTTAAAGCAGAATTTTGCCAATGCCGACAATTTTTACGATTTTATTTTAAACCGCTATACCAGCTATCGTCAGGTGCAGCAAACCATGAATTATGGCTGTAACCTGAAAGCGGCTTTACAGTAAACACAGCCCTAAGGTAAAAAAACCGCCCGATTTGCTTGGCGGTTTTTTTATAAAGGTGTGACATGGAACAACGAGCCAATCCAGTGTGCGAATAGCATGGCCACCACGCCCCAGACCGTGACCCGCAAGCTGCCTCTGAGCATGGAGGTGCCGGCAAAATAGCTGGACAGGGCACCGAGTAAGGCCAGCGATAAGACACCTACAATCACAATGCTTCGGTCCAGATATTCCACCGGACTAAAGACAATGGTCAGTAAAGGCAACAGCGCCCCTAAAGAAAATGCAATCGCCGAGGATGCCGCCGCCTGTACCGCATTGGCGGCAGTATTTTCATGAATGCCGATTTCATCGCGGGCGTGGGCGGCTAGGGCATCTTTGGCGGTCAGCTGTACCGCCACTTCATGCGCTAGCTCAGGCGTCAGGCCGCGCAAGGTATAAATATGGGTCAGTTCTTTTAGTTCCAGATCGGGGTTTTTACGCAGTTCTCTGGATTCCATGTGCAGATCAGCCTGCTCGATATCTTCCTGGGATTTGACCGAAATATATTCGCCGGCAGCCATGGAACTGGCGCCTGAAATCAGGCCGGCAATACAAGTAATCAGCAGGGTCTGGCTGGAAGCACCACTGGCCGCCATCCCGATCACCAGACTGGTCACCGAAATAATCCCATCATTGGCTCCCAACACCGCAGCACGTAACCAGCCCGTTCTTAAAATATAATGTTTTTCATGATGATGTGAATAACTCATAGCCCGCCTGATTTTTTATTGTATGCGGCTATCTTAACCCAGAGATGAAAAAAGCCCCAACTTTTGGGGCTTTTTGAACGGCAAGTCAGGAATTAACAGCCGGTCAGCTTTTCCGGTTGTGGGCGTTCTTCCGGGAAGAAGAATGGACGCAGTTTGACTCCAATGCCATTGCCAATAAAGGCAAATACCAGCCACAGCCAGCCATGTAAACTGCCAGAGGCAATACCACTGAAATAGGCACCAATATTACAGCCGTAGGCCAGACGTGCGCCATAACCTAACAGCAAACCGCCAACGATTGCCGCCATCAGGGAGCGTTTTGGAATATTAAAGTTCGGTGCGAATTTGCCGGCCAGACTGGCTGCCAGCAGGGCGCCGAGCATAATCCCGAAGTTCATCATCGAGGTAATATCAAACCATAACGACTCTGTCAGTGCTTTGGCATTGGCTGGTTGCTGCCAGTAGCTCCAGGAGGCTACATCAACACCCACAAAACTGGCCGATTTGGCGGCCCAGACGGCCAGCGCAGAGGTTACGCCCCAAGGACGTCCAGCCAACGCAAGAGTAGCGAAGTTCAGCAGGGTCAGGATGATACCGCCCCACACCAACGGCCACGGGCCACGTAAGAAGCGTTTCCAGCCCTGATACTGTGCAGCCGGTTCAACCTCCAGACTGCCATGACGTTTCTTTTCATACCATACGGTAACCAAGGCAATCAGGGCAAACAGCACAAAGTTCAGCAATAACGCCGGCATCACACCTAAGCTGGTGACCAGTGAAATAGGTGCCAGATGCGGCAGGTTAAACCACCAGTCTAAATGCGTGGTGGCAATCAGTGAGCCTAAGCAGAAGAATACCAGTGTTACCAGCATGCGTGCGCTACCACCACCCACGGTATACAGCGTACCAGAAGCACAGCCGCCGCCGAGCTGCATGCCAATACCAAAAATAAAGGCACCAATCATCACCGACATTGACACTGGGCTAACAAAACCATTGACCGGATTGCCAAACAGTTCACCTGCACCTAAGGCTGGGAAAAACAGCAGTACTGCCAGACCAAGCATGATCATTTGTGCACGCAGACCGCGACCACGACCTTGCTTGATAAACACCCGCCAGCTTGAGGTAAAACCAAAAGAAGCATGGTACAGGGTCATCCCCAGTGCACCACCAATCAGGAATAATAGTGCCTGGTTAATGCCCACCACCTGATAGGCGCCAATACAGCCAATAAACAATAACACCAGCGCGACCCAGATCGAGCGATTCGACCGGTCGGCTTTTGCAGCAATAATAGACATAGACAATAACAGGGAGAGAAATCAGAATCCTGAGTATTTTAGTGGAAATTTAAACTTTTAACCTGACAGAAACAGTCATTTAAGCTATTTTTAATTTTAAATTTCTAATTTCAAATATTAGTAAAATGAATAATAAAAAAGCTCCCGGAAGGGAGCTTTTAGCGAGGAAGTGAATTTTATTGCTGGGCTTCTTCACGCACGTTCGCAGCACCTTGTTCAACAGCACCGGCTGCGGTTGCAGTTGCATCTTTGGTGGCTTCCTTGGTTTCATCCCAAGCCTGACTGGTTGCCGCAGCGGCATTATCCGCGGCCTGATCTAACTCTGCAGCAGCTTCATCCGTTGCAGCATCCATTTCAGCTGAAGCTTCTTCAGCAGCACCGGAAATATCATGACCTGCCTGTTCAGCAGCATTTTCCAGATGCTCGCCAGTGGTTGC
Source organism: Acinetobacter sp. YH12117 (assembly GCF_013418865.1). Classification (NCBI taxonomy): domain Bacteria; kingdom Pseudomonadati; phylum Pseudomonadota; class Gammaproteobacteria; order Moraxellales; family Moraxellaceae; genus Acinetobacter; species Acinetobacter sp. YH12117. The sequence goes on along the minus strand of NZ_VPBF01000005.1, from coordinate 103,701 downwards.
ACCTGTTTCAGGCGCCTGATCACGGTTACAGCCCACTAAAGCAACGGTAGCAGCAAGACCTAAAGCAACAAGTAATTTATTCATTGTCATATTCCTTTTAATTCTATTCTCAAGGCAAATATCCACAACAGCAGTGAATATTCAAAAATATAAACCAGTTCTGATCTGGCAATAGATAACAAATTGTTGATTAAATGTAAGAAAATGAAATACAAAAAAAGCCTATAGGGTAGTGCACGCTATAGGCTTGTGGCGTTCTAGAGTTAATTCAGCAGAATTATTGCCCTGAACGGATGATGTAGTCAAAGGCAGATAAGGATGCTTTTGCGCCTTCGCCTGTAGCAATAATAATCTGCTTATATGGGACTGTAGTACAGTCACCCGCCGCAAATACACCTTTGACGTTGGTTTCGTTGCGGTCGTTAATCACAATCTCACCACGGTTGCTCAGCTCAACTGCTGTTTCTTTCAAGAAATCGGTATTTGGTAATAAACCGATCTGTACAAAGATCCCTGCCAGTTCAACCGTATGCTCTTCGTCTGTTGCACGGTCTTTATATTTCAGCGCTGTCACTTGTGAACCATCACCCACGACTTCTGTTGAAAGCGCATTTTTGATGACAGTCGTGTTTGGCAAGCTGTTCAGTTTATCTTGCAATACCTGATCGGCACGTAACTTGGTATCAAATTCTACTAAGGTTACATGCTCAACAATACCGGCCAAGTCAATTGCGGCCTCTACACCCGAGTTACCCCCACCAATGACTGCAACACGTTTGCCTTTGAATAAAGGACCATCACAGTGCGGGCAATACGCCACACCACGGGTACGGTATTCTGCTTCACCTGGGACATTCATCTCTCTCCAGCGTGCACCGGTTGAAAGCACCACAGTTTTCGATTCCAGCTTGGCACCGTTTTCCAAGGTCACTTCAACTAAACCGTTGGCGGTTTCATCTGCACCTTTAATGTCAGATACACGTTGTAGGTTCATGATGTCGACACCGTATTCACGTACGTGTGCTTCCATTTCAGCGGCAAATTTTGGACCTTGGGTTTTCTTGATTGAAGTGAAGTTTTCAATGTCCATGGTGTCCATCACCTGACCACCAAAACGTTCTGCCACGATACCGGTGTTAATGCCTTTACGTGCTGCATAAATCGCTGCAGTATTCCCGGCAGGACCACCACCAATCACCAGTACATCGAACGCAGCTTTGGCATTCAGCTTTTCCGCTTCTTTGGCTGCAGAGTTGGTATCCAATTTGGCAATGATTTCTTCCAGCGTCATACGACCCTGACCGATGTGATTGCCGTCCTGGAACACCATCGGTACCGCCATGATCTTACGTTCTTCCACTTCATCCTGGAAGAATGCACCATCAATCATGGTAGCAGTAGTGCCGGGGTTATAAATCGCAATCAGGTTCAATGCCTGCACCACATCTGGACAGTTGTGACAGCTTAACGATACGAATACATCGAAATCCGATTGGATACCCAAGTCTTTAATAGAAGCTAATACTTCATCAGACACTTTTGGTGCATAGCCCGAAGTTTGTAACAATGCCAGAATCAAAGAGGTGAACTCATGGCCCATTGGCAAACCTGCGAAGAATACACGCGGTTGCTCACCGGCTTTGGCGACACCAAAGCTTGGTGCACGTTTGTTGTTACCATCGAAGCGTGCAGTCACCTGATCAGACAGGGCGGCAATTTCAGTTACCAGTTCTTTGATTTTGTCTGATTTGTCAGAGCTATCTAAAGTGGCCACTAATTCGATTGGACCTTCAAGGCGTTCTAACAAGGCTTTTAATTGGGCTGTGGTATTTTGATCTAACATTGCTAACGTCTCCAGAGGAGTAAAATGTATTTGATAAAGACATGATAGGAGAAAATATTTAATTGGTGAAACGGTTTGTTTTTATCAAAACAATCGGTTTTTTAAATCAAATAATAAAAATCATGTATTTATGCAGAAGTTGCACATAAAAATGTATGGCTTTATCTTCTAAGATGTGGCTTGTCACTGGAATTTTCAAGAATTGACAATAAGAAAATCAAAGATTTGCTATTTGTGACTAAAACTAGGCATTATCCTGAGCAATGGCATTTAAAATTACAAAGGTGAGTATCAAGATGAGTTTAAGCCGAGGCATTTATCAGCATTATAAAGGGCAGTTGTATCAGGTGTTGCATGTGGCCACGCACAGTGAAACCGAGGAAAAGCTGGTGGTCTACCAGTGTTTATATGGTGATTATTCCATTTGGGTTCGACCACTGAGCATGTTTACCGAATCGATCAGTCTGGAAGATGATCGTGAATTACCGCGTTTTAAACTGGTTCAGGAAATGATGTGAGAGGTGAAATTGCTGCACCTCAATTCAAGGTCGCAACGAGACCTTGTTAAAGTGTAAATCGTACTCCAGATATTTTTGCACAAAAGCAGCTTTATCATGACTGCGTAGCAGATTGTTATAGATAAATTCTGGCACAGGATGATAAAGCTCTGCCAACCCATTGTTATAAAATATTTTTAAGTAGCGTGTTGAAGTATTGTATTTGCAGAAGGTTACAGTCAGGACAGTTCCCATTAGCCATTCCTCCTTTATTGTGTTTGGAATCGTTATAGTTTGACCATATGCCAAATGCAGAGCCGGATGTATTACTGATTTGTAAGAATTTTCAACTTTATCCGCGAAAGTCGAGTGTTGTGTGCCAACACTCCCGGTCAAAGCGCAGCGTATGGGGACAATCTGCACCACGGTTGCAGCAACACTAAACATTCACTGCAAAAAACTACACTCAGAAAAATCAGAATCTTCTAAGCTTAGCGGCATCTCTGTAATAAAAACAATCGACTGAGCCATTCTCATGCAACTTTTTCAGTGCAGTTATTGTCAGCATCCGATTTATTTCGACAATACCCAGTGTACCGTGTGCCAGCATTATTTAGGTTTTGATGCGCAATATATGCATATGCTGGCGTTGCAACCGGGCCCGCGAGCAGGGGAACTTGTTGAAGTGGTCACGCAAAAGGCTTACCGTTTTTGCCAAAATCATCAGCATCAGGTCTGTAACTGGATTATTCCGTTTGACAGTCCGGAGCAGTTTTGTCCGGCCTGCCGTTTAAACCGGATTATCCCGGATTTAAACCAGCCGCAATATTACTGCCGCTGGCAAAAAATCGAGTTGGCCAAGCATCGCCTGGTCTATGCCTTGCTGCGCTGGAATTTGCCTTTACTGAGCAAGCTGGAAAGTCCTGAACGTGGGCTGGTGTTCGACTTTAAGGCCAATCCGAATGATGATCGTGCTCCCAAAGTCATGACCGGCCATGCCAGCGGGGTGATTACTTTAAATATTGCCGAAGCCGATGATGTCGAGCGGATGATGGCCAAGCAGAATATGGCCGAAGTGTACCGGACTTTGCTGGGGCATTTCCGGCATGAAATTGGCCATTATTATTGGGATGTTCTGGTGGCGAACAGTGATTATCTGGCACGCTTTCGGCAACTTTTTGGGGATGAGCGCGCCTGTTATCAGCAGGCGGTGAAGGACTATTATCAGCACGGCGCACCAAGCAACTGGATGGATGCCTATATTAGTGCCTATGCCACCATGCATCCGTGGGAAGACTGGGCGGAAAGCTGGGCGCATTATTTACATATTGTTGATGTGCTGGAAACGGCAACTTCTTTTGGCATGAGTATTCATCCGCAAATTGTGCATGAAGAGCAGCATTTTATGTACTTCAAGCAACGTGAAAATCCGTATTTTTTGACCGACTTTAACGAGATTTTTCAGGCCTGGTTGCCAGTGGCTTTTGCCATGAATAGTGTGAATCGGAGTATGGGGCAGGAAGATTTTTATCCCTTTGTGATTAGTCCGAAGGTGATGGAAAAATTACAACTGATTCATCAGGTGATCCATGGTTTGCCGCCAGTTTCGGACAATCCAATTCCTGTAGATGGTTAATGCTTGATCCATCTTCAAACCCTCATCTATCATAAAACCATCCCACCTTATAAACGGCGGCATTGTCCTGTTTTATCGCCCTGTACCGTGTTACGTCCGCCCACCGGTGGTGTCGCGTTATTTTCACATTCCAGATTGCCATCGACCTGATTACGGCTAATATTCAGCGTACCCCGATTGTTTTTGAGCTGGATATTGCCATTTACACGGTTATTGTGCAGCTGGGTCAGCTTGCCGCGTTCCAGTTGAATATTGCCTTCAATGCGGTTATTGGTCGCCACCAGCTGTGCAAAACGGCCTTTGGATTCCAGATTGCCATCAATATGGCTGTTTCGGAGAATGGCTTTGGCACCATCGGCCAGCATGACATTGCCATCGACCTGCACATTAGTTAAGGTGCATTGCTTGCCAACGAAAATATTGTCGGAAATCGAACGATCTTTTAAGCTGCCGCTACACTGCACATCAGCCCAGGCCGGCAGGGACAGGGTGGTGAATAAGGCTGCAATTAATAGGGTTTTCATCGGTCTATCCATAGCGCATTTTTCAGTAGCTTAATCAACGCAGATGAAAATAAAAAGAATCTACAGCAGCTAAAATTGAGTAAAAATGTAAGCGCATCAATAAAAAAACCACGCGATCAAGCGTGGTTTTTTTCAATCAGTTTAATCTAATACAGATTAGATTTTACCAACTAGGTCGATTGAAGGAGCAAGTGTTGCGTCGCCTTCTTTCCATTTTGCTGGGCAAACTTCACCTGGGTGAGCGTGAACGTATTGAGCAGCTTTTACTTTGCGAAGAAGTTCTTGCGCGTCACGGCCGATACCACCCGCGTTGATTTCGATGATCTGGATTTTGCCTTCTGGATCGATGACGAAAGTACCACGATCAGCAAGACCGTCAGCTTCAATTAATACTTCGAAGTTTTTAGACAGTGTCCAAGTTGGGTCGCCAACCATTACGTATTGGATTTTTTTGATTTCTTCTGAAGAATCGTGCCAAGCTTTGTGCGTGAAGTGAGTGTCAGTAGAAACTGCATAGATTTCAACGCCTAATTTTTGGAATTCAGCGTAGTTGTCAGCAAGGTCACCAAGCTCAGTTGGGCAAACGAAAGTGAAGTCAGCTGGGTAGAAGAATACAACTGACCATTTGCCTTTAAGATCAGCTTCAGTTACTTCAACGAATTGACCGTTGTGGTAGGCATTTGCTTTAAATGGTTTAACTTCAGTATTAATTAAGCTCATCATTGTCTCCATGATTGAGGTTTGTTTTGAATTTCAATTAGATTATAGAAATTTGCTTTATTGCTGAAATGGTATTTTTACATTACCACCATCGGAAAAACCGAATTGATGATTGTTTAAGCCATATTCAGGCGGTGTGTATTATTATGTAGCCGAAAAATATGATGACCACATGACAATTAAAAAGTACACCTTTTTCATTCCTCATCAAACATGATGTCAAGCTCGGTAAAATTCAAGGGTAAAGCAAAAATATTTTTTATTTTTAGGCAGACTGCTTGGAAATGTTCGTCATCGTCACAATCTAGAAGCCACCGTACTCAGTTTGCGGACAGCGGATTCGCTGCAAAAGCAGACAGGCTGGAGGGTCTGTTCGTTCATTTCATGGGCGGATTCTTCCGCTGGCTGTCATTACAGCGTAAAATAGCCGATTGATATTTTTTTATTTAAATTAGGAATCTTGTTCTGTGCAGAGTCATTTAAATGTAGATCAACTCGTTATGGCGCGTGACCGTCATCGTTTAAATCGACTGCGTAAAGGAAAAGATGCAAATGAAAAACAATATTCTGAGCTATTTGAAAAATCCAATCTGAAAGTTCGGGAACGCCTGGGCCGTATTCCAAACATCAAACTGAATCAGGATTTGCCGGTCACCCAATACGCCGACAAGCTGGTTGAGGCAATTCAAAAACATCAGGTGATTATTGTGGCGGGGGAAACCGGTTCGGGGAAAACTACCCAGTTGCCGCAAATTGCCATGCTGGCCGGGCGCGGTTTAACCGGTCTGATTGGTCATACCCAGCCGCGTCGTCTGGCCGCGCGCAGTGTCTCGCAGCGGATTGCCGAAGAAGTCGGTGAAAAACTTGGTGAATCCATTTCCTTTAAAGTCCGTTTTAATGAACAGGGCTCGCAGGATTCGCTTGTCCGCTTAATGACCGATGGTATTTTATTGGCAGAGCTGGCCAATGACCGTTACTTAAGCAAATACGACACCATTATTATTGATGAAGCGCATGAACGTTCCCTGAATATTGACTTCATCATGGGTTATTTAAAGCAGCTGTTGCCACGGCGTAAAGATCTCAAAGTCATCATTACCTCAGCGACTTTGGACGTAAACCGTTTCAGCAATTACTTTAATGGCGCGCCGATTTTTGAAGTCGAAGGGCGCAGCTATCCGGTTGAGGTACGTTACCGTCCCATTTCCGAACTGAGCATTGGCGGCAGTGATGATGATGAGTTTGATGACTTTGAAGAAAACCTGCCGCGTGCAGTGGTGCAGGCGGTGGAAGAATGCTTTGCCGATGCACAGGAAAAAGGTCATCCTGAACATGCCGATATTCTGGTGTTTGCCAGCACCGAGCAGGAAATTCGTGAATTACAGGAAACCTTAATCAAGCATGGCCCGCGCCATACGGAAGTGTTGCCGCTATATGCACGTCTGGCCCTGGCCGAGCAGCAGAAAATCTTTAATCCATCGGGCGGTGGCCGACGGATTATTATTGCTACCAACGTCGCGGAAACGGCGTTAACTGTACCGAATATCCGCTATGTGATTGACAGTGGTTTTGCCCGGATTTCACGTTATAACTATCGTTCACGTGTACAGCGTCTGCCAATTGAAGCAGTTTCGCAAGCCGCAGCCAACCAGCGTAAAGGCCGTTGTGGCCGTATTGCACCGGGTGTCTGTATCCGTCTGTATTCGGAAGAAGATTTCTTAAGCCGTCCGGAATTTACCGAACCGGAAATTAAACGCACCAACTTAGCTTCGGTGATTTTGCAGATGCAAAGTCTGGGCCTCGGTTCGCTGGAAGATTTTGATTTTATCGAGCCCCCAGATCATCGACTGGTCAATGATGGTCGCAAGCTTTTGATTGAGCTTGGCGCAATGACGGAGAAGAAAGCGAATCCGTCTAAAGCGACTGACGAAAATAATAATCTCCCTCTGTCTAAAAGAGGGGTTGGGGGAGATTCCTTAACCAAAATTGGCCAGCAAATGGCAAAAATGCCGATTGATCCACGTCTGGCACGAATGATTCTGGGCGGGGCACATTTTGGTGCCTTAAATGAAATTCTGGTAATTGTGGCGGCACTGGCGGTGCAGGACCCACGGGAACGCCCGGCCGACAAACAGATGCAGGCCGATCAGAAACATGCCTTGTTCCGTGAAGCCGATTCCGATTTCCTGTTTTATCTCAAACTCTGGGATGCCTTGCTGGCCAATCGTGACTTGAGTGAAAACAAGCGCCGAAGCTTTGCCCGTAACCATTTCCTGAGCTGGTTACGTTTACGTGAATGGAAGAAAACCCATGAGCAGCTGGTCGATCTGGCACAGGGGTTAAAACTGTCTTTCAATGAAAAGAAAGCCAGTTATGAAAATCTGCATCGGGCTTTATTAACCGGACTGTTATCGTTTATTGCCAATAAAACCGATGAACGTAATGTGTTTATGGCAGTGCGTCAGCAAAAAGCGCGGGTTTTCCCGGCCTCAACCTTGCATAAGACCAATACCCCGTGGGTGATGGCTTTTGAGATGGTGGAAACCTCGCAGGTGTATTTGCGGACCCTGGCCAAAATTGAGCCGGAGTGGATTCTTCTGGCGGCGCGTGATCTGTTAAAACATCATTATTTTGAACCGCACTGGTCGAAAAAAGCCGGAGTGGTCAATGCCTATGATCAGATTTCACTGTTTGGTTTAATCATTGAACCGAAACGTCAGGTGAATTATGAAAAGGTCGATCAGCCGGCGGCGCATGAGATTTTCCTGCGCGATGCCTTGACTACCGGTAACTTGGGAATTATGCCGCCGTTCTTAAAGCATAATTTACTCAAACTGGAAGAAGTGGAGCGGGTCGAAGACAAGCTGCGCCGCCGCGATCTGGTGGTAGATGAAGAAACCATCTATCAGTTCTATGCCGCAAAAGTGCCGACAGATGTGGCCAGCCGCCGTGCTTTTGAAGACTGGCGCGCGACCGTCGAGCCGAAAGAGCCACGTTATTTATTTGTTGATGATGATGCCTTGTGGCTGAATGATCGCCCGACCACGCAGCAATTCCCGGATTATCTGCGTAATGGCGAATTGCGTCTGGCGGCCAGCTACCGTTTTGATCCGAGCCATGATGAAGATGGTGCGACGGTAAAAATTCCGGTTCAGGCCCTGCCACAGGTCGATGAAAACATCTGGTCCTGGGGGATTCCGGGCTGGCGTGAAGAGCTGATTGAAGCGCTACTGAAAGCCTTGCCGAAAGATAAACGCCGTAACCTGGTGCCAATTCCGGATACCGCGCGCAAACTGAGTGCACGAATTGATGCGACGCATCTGCGTGAGCATATTTTCAGCTTCCTGGCTTTTCAGCTGCGCGGCGATCAGATCACTGAAAAAGACTTTAGCTTTGAACGGGTCGATCAGTATTTGCTGCCGTTTATTAAAGTGATTGATGAAAAAGGCCGAGTCATCGAACAGGGACGTGACCTGAGCGAGCTGAAAGCCCGCTGCCGTACCGAAACCCATAGTCCGGTGAAACAGCTGAAAGGTGAATTTAAAACCTTCCCGGACAACTTTGTGTTTGAAGCCTCGCAAAAAGTCACTGGTGTGGTGGTCAAGCAGTATCAGGCGCTGGTACCGACCAAAGACTTTGCTGCGCTGGAACAGAAAGATGAATCGGGTGTGGTGATTCAAACCTTTAATGATCAGGCAGAGGCAATTAAACAGCATCGGGCCGGCGTGATTCGCCTGATTCATATGCAGCTGGGTGATTTAATCCGCCAGCTGAAAAAACAGATTTCTAAACCGCTGGCGCTGGCTTATTCTCCGTTGGGCGATAAAGCACAGCTGGAACAGATGCTGGTCTATGCCACCTTGCAGATGTCAATTGATGACTTGCCAGTCAACGCTGAACAGTTCCAAACGCTGCTACTTGAGGTAAAAAAATCATTCCTCAGTCATGGACAGAAAGCGCTGTTCAGCTTTAATGAGATTTATATTCAATGGCAGGATATCCGCCGTAAACTGCTGATGCTGGATGAGTCGGTCTTTGCCAAAAATATGGATGATATTGAAGATCAGCTGGACCTCATGAACCTGGCCGATTTCGTGTATAACAAGCCAGCAGACGTCTGGAGCGAATATCCACGTTATCTGAAAGCGCTGGTGCTGCGTTTGGAACGTTTGCCGAATAACCTGCAACGTGATGATGCCGCCATTGTGCAGATTGACCCGTGGATGGACAAACTGTTCAAGTTTAAAAATGACAGCCGCTTGAAAGAATTGTACTTTATGGTGGAAGAATTGCGCATCTCGTTATTCTCGCAGCCAATGAAGACCAAGATGCCAATTTCGCCAAACCGGCTACAAAAAGTATGGGAAAAGCTGGGAATCGGTTAAGATAGAGAGAATTTCAAAAAGGAGTTTTACATGGGCATTCGCATTACCGGTACGGGCTTATTCCATCCTGAAGATGTCATTACCAATGAAGAGTTAGTTGAAAGTTTAAATGCTTATGTGGAACAGTATAACTCGGCCAATGCTGACAAAATTGCAGCGGGCGAGTTAGAAGCACGCCGTGGCTCAAGTGCAGAATTTATTGAAAAAGCCTCTGGCGTGAAACGTCGCTACGTGTCAGAGAAAACCGGTCTGCTTGATCCAAACCGTTTACGTCCACATTTAAAAGAACGCGCTGATGATGAAATCTCGCTTCAGGCCGAGTGGGGCGTAATTGCAGCCAAACAGGCAATGGAAAATGCCGGTGTCACGGCTGAAGACATTGATGTGGTGATTCTGGCCTGCTCGAATATGCAGCGTGCCTATCCGGCGGTGGCCATTGAAATTCAGACTGCACTCGGGATTCAGGGCTATGCCTATGACATGAACGTGGCCTGTTCAGCAGCAACCTTTGGTTTAAAACAGGCGTATGATGCCATTAAAAGCGGTGCGCGCCGTGTCTTGCTGGTGAATGTCGAAATTACATCGGCACACAATGATTTCCGTTCGCGTGACAGCCACTTTATTTTTGGCGATGTTGCCACTGCGTCAATTATTGAAGACACCGACAGCAAAACCGGTTTTGAAATTGTGGACACTCAGTTATTTACCCAGTTCTCGAACAACATCCGTAACAACTTCGGTTTCCTGAATCTGTCTGAAAATGCCGATATTGATGACAAGCGTTTCCGTCAGGACGGCCGTAAAGTCTTTAAAGAAGTGTGTCCACTGGTTGCGAAAATGATTACCGCGCAGCTGGAGAAAAATGCGATTGCACCAGCCGATGTAAAACGTTTCTGGTTGCATCAGGCCAATGCCAGCATGAACGAACTGATTCTGAAACTGGTGGTTGGTAAAGCGGCTGCGGAAGCAGATCCGGCGTTGGTGCCAATTATTCTTGATGAGTTTGCCAATACTTCATCTGCCGGGGTCATCATTGCCTTGCATCGTACTGCGCATGAAGTGAATGATGGCGAATATGGCGTGTTATGTTCATTTGGTGCCGGCTACTCGGTGGGCTGTATCCTGGTACAAAAACACGTGGTTTAAGGGGCAGAGATTGCAGGTCCAGCATGATGCAAAATGGATCAAGACGCTGAGCGCCTTATCTAAACGCTATTTCACGCCGACCTTTTTAGGCAGTGAATATATTGATGCATCCCGACCTGCCATGTATGTGGGCAATCATTCCCTTTACGGGATTTTTGATGCCCCCGTTATTATTGATTATCTGTTCAATGAACATCAGGTGGCTGTGGTTAGTATTGCCGACCACAGCCATTTTTATTTGCCAATCTGGCGCGATATTGTCAAAAAGTTCGGCGCAGTCGATGGCCAGCGTGAATATGTGCGTGCCTTGATGCAGCAGGGCTATTCGATTCTGGTCTTTCCGGGTGGCGGACGTGAAGTGCTGAAACATCCGGGTGAGCAGTATCAATTGATCTGGAAACAGCGCTACGGCTTTTTACAGTTGGCACAGGAATTTCAGTACGACATTATTCCTTTTGCTGCCTTTGGCCCTGATGATATTTTCGAGTTTGGTTTTGATGCCAGAACCGTGGTGCAGCATCGTCTGTTTCAGAAACTGCTCAAAGTCCCTCAACTGGATAAATTATTACGTCATGGCGATGTGATTCCATCATTACCGAAACACCTGATTCCCAAGCGGGTACCTTTTTATTTTCAGTTTTTGCCACCGGTAGAGGTCGGGCAGAGATTAGGTTCTGAAGATTTGACCACGCTGCGAGAGGAAATCGCTCAGCAAATTTACCAGAGCTTAGCGCAGCTAAAAGCCCGTTCAACTAGGCATTCATCCTCATAATAGCCGGGTTGTGCCTGAGTTTAAGCCCGCATAAGTGATTTTTGATAAAAATAACGAGAAAACTTTATGAAAAATAATGCTTAGGTTAAGATGAACCATCCTTTTATTTGAAGTCTTTTGAACAGCTATGCAACCATTTGTTCTCTATAACTCAGAGCAGCGCAAAAAAGTAGAATTCGTGCCACGCGTCGATGGACAGATCGACATGTATGTCTGCGGTATGACCGTGTATGACTACTGTCATATTGGTCACGCGCGTGTCATGGTTGCATTTGACTACATCATCCGTTTCTTGCGGAGTCAGGGCTGGAAAGTCAAATATGTACGCAATATCACCGATATTGACGACAAAATTATCAAACGTGCCAATGAAAATGGCGAGAGTATTACCGCTTTAACCGACCGCTTTATTCAGGCCATGAATGAAGATGCAGAAAACCTCGGCTGTCTGGCTCCGGATGAAGCACCGCGTGCCACTGACTATATCGACCAGATGCAAAACATGATTGGCAATCTGGTTGACAAGGGCACCGCTTATCCGGCTTCAAATGGTGATGTTTATTTCCAGGTTGAAAAATTTGCAAAATATGGCCGTTTATCCGGTCGTAAACTGGAAGATATGCAGGCTGGTGCTTCAGAGCGTGTCGATGTCGAAGTAGAGAAAAAACATCCATTTGACTTTGTGCTCTGGAAACATGCCAAAGAAAATGAACCGGCTTGGCCATCACCGTGGGGCAAAGGTCGTCCGGGCTGGCATATTGAATGTTCGGCGATGTCGACCTGCTGCCTGGGCAATCATTTTGATATTCATGGTGGTGGTTCAGACCTGATGTTCCCGCATCATGAAAATGAAATTGCCCAGTCTGAAGCCTCTACCGGTGAGCAGTATGTTAATTACTGGATGCATGTGGGCTTTATTAATGTCGATGGCGAGAAAATGTCAAAATCGCTCGGCAACTTCTTCACCATTCGGGATGTGATGGAGAAATTCCATCCGGAAGTGATCCGTTATTTCATCGTGTCTTCACACTATCGTAGTCCGGTGAACTTCTCGGATGTAGCACTAAAAGAAGCCAAGACGGCGCTGTCCCGTTTCTATCATTCATTTAAAGCCTATCAGGCCGTGTATGGCGACAAGCTGTTAGAAACGCTAGATGACACATTGGTCGAACGCTTTAATACCGCAATGCGGGATGATTTTAATACCGCGGAAGCGATTGCAGTGCTGTTTGAAGTCAATAAAGAACTGAACCGCGCGGTGAAAGAAGAAAATGCCGAACAGGCAGCAATCTTCTATGCTACCTTGCGTCATCTGACCAATATTCTTGGTTTAGTACAGCACAATGTCGATGAATTCCTGAAGTCAGACATTGGCCAGGATGCACTTGGTTTATCTGAAGAACAGATTGAAGATCTGATTCAACAGCGTAAAGATGCCAAAAAAGACAAAAACTTTACCCGTGCCGATGAAATCCGTCAGTCTTTGCTCGATCAGGGCGTAGTGCTGGAAGATACCCGTCAAGGTACCGTTTGGCGTCGTGCTGATTAAATCGCCACTTGGAAGCATAAAGAGTTGACAGTTGTATGAAACTCTCTATAATGCACTTCCATATTGCGGGAATAGCTCAGTTGGTAGAGCACAACCTTGCCAAGGTTGGGGTCGCGAGTTCGAGTCTCGTTTCCCGCTCCAAAATTTTAAAAGCCTCAGTCAAATGATTGAGGCTTTTTTTATGCGCTTTTATCCAGATATGAAACATTATCCATTATCTACACTCAAACTTAGCTTAACTGCCTGAGCTAAAAAATGAGACTCATGTTCACCATCTTCCTGTGCTGTGGTTTATCAACAACAGGCGGAATCATGAAGAAATCGTGTGAAATCTTATACATTTAAAAACGTGACATTTGCATAGATATGCTAAAATTGCGAAAATTAATTTCTGCTTGAATGAAGACCGTTCAGCCCTGAACGAAGGTTAAAAATTTGAATTCTGAAAACATGTCAAACCCGATTGATTTTCAAGGTGTGGCGCTCAGTACCTTGCGTATAGAAGAACAAGCTCTGCAAACACTGGCTACACAAATTGACGAGCGCTTTAGCCGCGCCTGCGAAATTATTTTGCAATGTAAAGGCCGTGTGGTGATCACCGGTATGGGGAAATCCGGGCATATTGGCCGTAAAATGGCGGCGACTTTTGCCTCGACCGGTACACCTTCATTCTTTATGCATCCGGGCGAAGCAGGACATGGCGATTTAGGCATGCTGGTACGGGGTGATGTGCTGATTGCCATCTCCAATTCTGGCAAAAGTGATGAAATCATGATGCTGATGCCGCTCATCAAACATCTGCAAGTGCCGTTAATTACCATCAGCGGAGATGACAGCGGCCCAATGCCACAAAATGCCGATGTGGCTTTAACTTTAGGGAACATTCAGGAAGCCTGCCCACTGGGTCTGGCACCGACCTCGAGCACCACCGCAACATTGGCCTTAGGGGATGCACTGGCTGTGGCCTTACTTGATGCGCGTGGGTTTACCGCAGATGATTTCGCCCGTTCCCATCCTGCGGGTGCTTTGGGTAAACGCTTGCTGTTGCATGTCAAACACTTAATGCATACCGGCGCCGAGCTGCCAAAAGTCGCGCCAGAAACCCCAATGAACAAAGTGCTGTATGAAATTTCCGACAAGCGTTTGGGGCTGACCACGGTGGTGGATGAACAGGACACCTTATTGGGAATTTTCACTGATGGTGATTTGCGCCGTTTAATCGACAAACAGCAGGGCTTTGATATTCATCTGCCGGTGGCTGAAGTCATGATCAAGCAGCCTGCGACCATTTCTCAGGAAGCCCGTGCGGTTGAAGCACTGGCACAGTTACGCGATAAAAAAATTAATCAATTTGTAGTGGTCAATGATGCACATCAGGTGATTGGTGTGATCAGTATGCATGACCTGATTCAGGCCGGGGTAAATTAAAAAATGGCATCGTATATTTTATTGGAACAGGCACGTCACGTTGAGGCTTTGGTTTTAGATGTCGATGGTATTTTAAGTGATGGCTTTGTTACCTTAACCAATAGCGGTGATGAAATTAAAAACTTTGATATTCGTGATGGTCTGGGCATGAAACTGGTGCAGCAGGCCGGGGTGAAAGTTATTATCATTACCGGACGTACCAGTCATATTGTTGAAAAACGAATGAATGCCTTGGGCGTTGACCTGATTTATCAGGGTCGTGAAGATAAAGGCGTGGCTTTACGTGAAGCCTGTGCCCAGCTGAATCTGGCACCAGAAGACTGCCTATATATGGGTGATGACTGGCCAGATTTATCTGCCTTTGCCATTGCCGGGATGAAAGTCACGGTGCCGAATGGTCATGTTGAAGTGCGTCGTCGTGCTGATCTGGTGACTCAGGCGCAGGGTGGCCGCGGTGCGGTACGTGAAATTTGCGACATGATCTTGATGTCAAAAGGCGTATACGAACAGTTACTTGAAAAGTATACCGCGATCCCTCATTAATAAGATATTCCTCTGATTGAGTTGAGTTAAAACCCCACTTATGGATACCCGAGTTTTATATATTACTGCGATTGCAATTGCAGCTGTAAGTGGTGGTTATTACTATTACAGCGGTAAAGGCAATAAACTGGATACCGAGGGTTCCAGAAGTATGACCTATACGGCGGAGCAGATTAACCTGACTCAAACCGATGAACAGGGGAATTTATATGTTCGCGCTCAGGTTGACCGTTTAGAGCAGGATATGCAAAAGCAGACCTCTCAATTACAGAACCTGAATGCGTCGATGTATAAAGAAGGGAAAGTTGATGCCACTTTTTATGCCAAGCAGGCGCATGGCTATAATGACAATGAAAAAGTGGTGTTATCTGACCAGGTGCGTGCCACCAAAATCTTAGCGCAAGGTCAATTAGAACTGCAGACGACAGAATTGACGGGCTATCCGGACAGTCGGGAAATTGAAACCGATAAACAGGTGATGGTGCAGTCTCCACAAGCTGAATTTGTAAGCCAAGGACTGAAAGCCAATTTGAATGATGGTCAATACGAATTTTTTAATATTCGAGGAACATATGAACGTTAATCCGAAGCTTGCAACACCTCGTACTTTCCTGCAGAAAGCCGCGCTTGTAGGTTTGGCAGTATTGTCCTCAGCTACAGCTTGGGCCTTGCCTTCAGACCGGAACCAGCCAATTACCCTGGTGGCCGACCGTGCGACATTTAATGAGCGTACCGGCATTACCACCTATACCGGTAATGTGATTATCGAGCAGGGCACAATGCGCTTGCAGGCCAATTCAATTGTGGCCAATCTGAACAGTAAAAAAGAAATCAGCACTATTACCGCCAACGGCAGTCCGGCACAGTTCCAGCAAAAGACTGACCCGAATAAAGGTCTGGCCAAAGGTCAGGCGCAGAAAATTGTCTACAATGCGGAAACCGGTATTATTACCTTGTCGGGCGGGGCATTTTTACAGCAGGATGGGGCCAGCATTCGCGGCAATACCTTGCGTTATAGTATGAATAAAGGCGATATTGAAGCCATTGGTACGCCAAACAACACCGGATCATCTTCAGGTCGCGTACAGATTGTGATTCCACCATCCAGTTCAAAATCATTCCCGGGAGCACGCGATTAATGGATCAGGTCGTACAGCCACAAACTCTGACAATCAAACACCTGGCCAAAAACTACAGTAAGCGCTGGGTGGTGAAAGATGTTTCTTTCTGCATGCAAAGTGGCCAGATTGTTGGACTGCTTGGCCCAAATGGTGCTGGTAAAACCACCAGCTTCTATATGGTGGTTGGCTTGGTACGTATGGACAAGGGGGAAATTCATCTGGATGAACTGGATTTATCTGACCTGGCCATGCATGAACGTGCGCGCAAAGGCATTGGTTACCTGCCACAAGAGGCGTCAATTTTCAGAAAACTGACCATTGCTGAAAATATCATGTCGATTCTGGAAACCCGTAAAGACTTAAACAAGCAGCAGCGTCAGCAGCGTTTAACCGAACTGCTGGCTGATTTTAAAATTACCCATATTAAAGATTCACTGGGCATGAGTGTCTCCGGTGGTGAGCGACGTCGTGCGGAAATTGCCCGTGCTCTGGCTGCCGATCCGAAATTTATGTTGCTGGATGAACCTTTTGCCGGGGTGGACCCGATTTCTGTCGGGGATATTAAAGATATTATTAGCACCCTTAAAGATCGCGGAATTGGTGTATTAATTACCGATCATAACGTGCGCGAAACATTGGCAATTTGTGAGCGTGCCTATATTGTCAGTGAAGGTGCAGTGATTGCCGAAGGAACCCCACAGGAAATTCTGGAAAATGAAACTGTGAAACAGGTTTACCTGGGCGAAGACTTTAAGGTGTAGTTGGCGAAAAAACACATATAATTGTTATTTGTTGTATGTGTTTTATCCTGAAAGCGTTTTATAATTAACAAAAGTATAAAAAACTAGCTTAAAAACATTTACAATTTTAAAAATATTAGTTTGAATGACGACAATGATGGGTTGCAAGAGTTTAACAGTTCATAAAAATAAATTATTCAGGCAGACGCTACTGTGGCAGGCTTTATGGCTGAGTGGACTGCTGAGCCAGTCGCTTTATGCCGAAACGACGACTTCAGAACGGCAAACGCTTCAACAGAGCGTGGCGCGTTTATTTACCCCGCAATCTGACCAGAATTTTACTCGTGTCCGTATTAGTGAACTGAGCCAGTTTCAGCTCGATACACAAAATATTCAGGAAATGCCCCGGGCAGTACCAGTATCATCTGTTTCAGAAACAGCGGCATCAGCCCGATCCTCTGTGCAACAGCCTTTAAGTTTTAATGACACCATTCGGACCGCTGTTCAGCGTCATCCTGAAATTTCCCAGGCCATTTCCACTCTGGCAGCCCAGAATGCCAGTATTGATGTGGCGAAGTCCGGTTATTATCCGCAATTATCTGGTGGTATTTCTACAGCAGACCTGACCAAAGGCGAGCGCGGCCGTCAGCTGCTGAGCCTGAATGCCACGCAAATGCTTTATGATTTCGGCAAGGTCAAGAGTAGTGTCAATCTGGAACAGGCCCGTTTGGCCGCAGAGCAGGCCAATGTGCTGGTCAGTATTGATGATATTGCTTACCAGACTGCCAATGCCATGATTAATATCAAACGCTATCAGGAAATTACCCGTATTGCCGAAGAGCAGATTCAGGGGATTGCCCGCATTGCGGAAATCACCAATTTACGTGCTGAGGCTGGAATTAGTACCCAGGCCGACCCGATTCAGGCCCGTTCCAATCTGGAAGCTGCGGAAGCCAATTTAATTGTGCAGCAAACCCAGCTGCGCCAATTTCAGCAAAAGCTGCGTACCCTGGTCGGGTTTGAGGTTCATCAGCGCAACTGGCAGATTCCAGAGCGGCTGGTTAAAGAAGCGCAATTATATTCAGAGCCGGTTTTTCAGCAGATTCCCGGGCTAATGGCGGCTCAGGCTGAAGTTGAAGTGGCCAAATTACGCAAGCAGCAATCACGTTTAAGTGCCTATCCTACTTTAAATGTGAAAGGCTCTGTAAGTCAGGCCATCAATGGTCGTAATCCAAATAACAATGAAGATGATGGCCTCTATAACTCGATCATGCTGGAAGCGAATAGCAACTTTTATCAGGGCGGCGCAATTGCGTCACAAACCCGGGCGGCCAGTTATGCAGAAGAAGCGGCCAAGGCACGGGTCAATAGTGTGTATTTAGAGGTGCTGGACGAAACCCGCATGCTGCGTGAAGAAATCCAGAACAAGCAGCGCCAGATGAATATTCTGGTCAAGCGTCAGGCCACCACCATTCAGACCAAAGAGCTGTATCAGGAACAATATAAATTAGGCACACGCTCAGCCGTCGATTTACTGAATGCCGAACAGGCAATTCATAGTGCCGCCCAGGAAATTGAAAATACGCGTTTTGATATTTATGCCGCCATTGCGCGTTATATCTCCATTACCGGACGGACACGCGATATTTATGATTTAAACCATATATCCATTCAGGGGTTTGAAGTTCAGCCATGAGTACTAAAATAAATTATCAACCGTGGCTTCAAGCAGTGCTGAGCATTGCCAAGCATTACCGGATTGAACCATCCGCAGAACGTATCCGCTTGCAGCTTGACTGGAATCCGAACCAGAACATTGATGATATTTTAAATCTGATTGCCCGTCAGGTGGGCTTAAGTCTGCGTAAAACCGACTTTAGCGCCGAGGTGATCAATCCCTGGCGTTTGCCGATACTGGTTGAATTCCAGGATGGTCAGGTGGGCGTAATTGACAAGGTCGATGCCGAAGGTAACTTGAGCATTCAGTTCAGTGGTGATCAGGGTTTGTCACAAACGCTGGCCAGCGATACTTTGGCGGAGCATGTGCGGCATGTCTATATCCTGCGCCCGGAAAAATCGGTTCCCGATGCGCGGGTAGATGAATATGTCAAACCCTATGAAGATAACTGGTTCTGGTCAATTGTGCTACGGGACTGGAAACGTTATATCGATGTAATGTTTGCCTCCCTGATGGCCAATATTCTGGCACTGGCCACCATCCTGTTTTCGATGAATGTCTATGACCGGGTAATTCCGGCGCAATCGGTTCCAACCTTGTGGGTATTGGCAGGCGGGGTGCTGATTGCGGCCATTTTCGAGTTTAGTTTAAGGGTCGCACGGATTTATCTCTCCGATATTGTCGGCAAGCGCGCTGATCTGCGTATTTCAGACCGGGTCTATGGGCATGCGCTACGGATTAAAAACAGTGAACGCTCCAAATCGACCGGGACCTTTATTTCACAAATCCGTGAACTAGAAGGGGTGCGTGAACTGGTGACGTCGACCACCATTTCTGCAATCGCTGATTTGCCTTTCTTCCTGCTGTTCCTTGGCGTGTTCTGGGTGATTGGTGGGAACCTATTCTGGGTGATGCTGATTGTGGTACCGCTCATGATTATTCCGGGCATTCTGGCGCAAAAGCCTCTGGCTAAACTGGCCAACGAGGGGATGCGTGAAGGCGCAATCCGCAATGCCATGCTGGTGGAATCGGTACAGGGCATTGAAGACATCAAGTTATTACGCGCCGAAGCCCGCTTCCAGAATCAGTGGAATCATATGAATGAAGTTTCCGCCGATATTGCCATGCGTCAGCGTAAAATTGTCGGTGTCATGACCGCCTGGACCCAGAAAATTCAGGGGCTGACCTTTGCGATTGTGGTGCTGGTGGGATGTTTTGCGGTGATGGATGGGGAAATGACCACGGGTGCTCTGGTGGCCTGTTCAATTTTATCTTCACGGATGTTGGCGCCAATTTCACAGATTGCCGGCGTACTGGGCCGTTTGCAACAGGCCAAAGTGGCGAAACAGGGACTGGATGAATTAATGAAAAAACCGGTTGATCAGCCGGAACATAGCCACTTAATTCATCGTCCGGTGTTAAATGGTCATTATGAATTAAGCGGGGTCAGCTTTAAATATGGCGAAGATGATGCCAAACCGACCTTGATGGTGGCCAAGCTCGAAATTAAAGCCGGTGAAAAAATTGCTATTCTGGGCCGGAATGGTGCCGGGAAATCTACCTTGTTGCAGCTTTTTTCCGGCATGCAAACCCCGAATCAGGGCAAAATTAAACTCGATGGCGTAGAACTGGGCCTGATTGATCCTGCTGATGTACGTCGTGATATGGGCCTCTTGAATCAGAATGCGCATCTGTTTTTTGGCACGGTACGGGAAAACCTGACTTTGGGTGCACCATTGGCCAATGATGACGATATTTTGCAGGCACTTCGAATTACCGGTGCGCTGGCCTTTGTGCAGGAAAAGAAAGAAGGGCTGGACCATCTGATTCTGGAAGGTGGTGTGGGGTTCTCTGGCGGCCAGAAACAGGCCTTGCTGCTGGCACGTTTGCTGCTACGTCAGCCGAATATTTTATTGCTGGATGAACCGACGGCTGCAATTGATGATGTCTCCGAGAAACAGCTGATTGATCATTTGAAAATGTGGCTTGGGCACCGGACTTTGGTGGTGGCCACCCATCGCCGTGCAGTGTTAGAGCTGGTGGACCGGATTATTGTGGTCAATGATGGAAAAATTGTGATGGACGGGCCACGAGATCAGATTCTTAATCAGTCTGCATCTCAACCACGTCAGATGGCAGGAGCGAAGTCATGAGTGAACAATTAAGCAAACGTTCAATGCAGGTGACCGAGCTGGAGCCACCTTTACCTAAAGCCAGTCTGTTTATCTGGATTATCTGTATTGGACTGGCAGTTTTGCTACTCTGGGCCTGGCTGTTCAAGCTGGAAGAAGTATCCACCGGCACTGGTAAAGTGGTGCCATCTTCGAAAGAGCAGGTGGTACAGTCTTTAGAAGGCGGGATTCTCACCACCTTGAATGTCCGTGAAGGGGAAATTGTCAATCGGGGTCAGGTGCTGGCCCAGCTGGACCCGACCCGGTTTGCTTCTAATGTGGGTGAATCGGAATCTTTACTGGTATCTTCCTTGGCCACTTCGGCCCGGTTACGCGCTGAAGTAAATGGCACGCCTCTGGTTTTTCCTGAAGAAGTGCTGAAAGAGCCAAAACTGGTACAGCAGGAAACTGCTTTATACAATTCGCGCCGGGCCAACTTAGAAGAATCGCTGGCCGGTTTACGGCAGGCTCTGGTGCTGGTCGAGCAGGAATTGCGTATGACTGAACCCTTGGTGGCCAAAGGTGCGGCCAGTGAGGTGGAAGTGCTGCGTCTGAAACGCGAGGCCAATGACCTGCGTAACCAGATGAATGATATTCGTAACCAGTATTATGTCAAAGCGCGTGAAGAGCTGTCCAAGTCCAGTACCGATGTACAGACCCAGCAACAGGTGGTACGTGGCAAGTCCGACACCTTGAACCGCACAGTCTTCAAGTCGCCGGTACGGGGTGTGGTCAAGGAAATTGATGTGATGACCATTGGCGGGGTCGTACCGCAAAATGGCAAGTTAATGACCATTGTGCCTTTAGATGAACAGCTGTTAATTGAAGCGCGGATCTCGCCGCGAGATATTGCATTTATTCGCCCAGACCAGGAAGCACTGGTCAAAATTACCGCCTATGATTATTCGATTTATGGCGGTTTAAAGGGTAAGGTCACGGTGATTTCACCGGATACCATCCGTGATGAAGTCAAGCAGGACCAGTTTTATTATCGGGTCTATATCCGGACTGATACCGATAAACTGACCAATAAATCTGGCCAGCAGTTCAGTATTACCCCCGGAATGGTGGCCACGGTTGATATTAAAACTGGTTCTAAAACCGTACTGGATTATCTGATTAAACCGTTTAACAAGGCCCAGGAAGCATTACGCGAGCGTTAATCGTCAACTCAACATAACCTCCCAGTTTGGGAGGTTTTTTATTGCCAAAATTTGCCTGAAAATACGTTATAATTTCAGAGATTATTGCATTTTAGCTGTGTTATGCCATTTACCATTGCCTCCCTTGTTCGCTTTGAAGAAGATATTAAAAAGAGCCGTTTTGAGGCCATTGCCGTACCGGTAGAAAACGAACAGGCGGTTAAAGATTTTCTGGAAGCCAACAAAGACCTGACCACTACCCATCAATGCTGGGCATGGAAAATTGGCCATCAGGTGCGTTTTAATGATGATGGTGAACCTTCTGGCACTGCCGGCCGACCTATTCTGGCTACCATTGAGGGCAATGAGCTGACCAATGTGCTGGTGCTGGTCAATCGCTGGTATGGCGGGATTAAACTTGGCACCGGTGGCCTAGTGCGTGCCTATGGCGGTTGTGCCGGGCAATGCCTGCTGCTGGCAGAAAAAATTGAACTGATTGAAAAGAAAAAAGTCGAGTTTCAGTGCCGGTTTAATGAATGGGCCATTTTTCAATATGAACTGAATAGCCAGAATATCGAGTTTCAGGAACAGTACGGGGCAGATGGCGTGCAGGTCAATGCCTTATTACAGGTGCATCAGATTGAGCCTTTGGCCTTAAAAATTCAGGACGTTACCCGTGGCCGGGAACAGCTCAAAGTCATGGAGGAGCCAGCAGATGACTGAACATGATCCTTTGCTGAAATATCGGGAACAGCATAAACATCGGCTGAATTATATGCCATGGTTGTACTGGTCGCTGAAACCGAAAAACCGGGTTTGGGCCGAAGCCTGGCAAAAAGACTATCAGGCCTATTTGATGGAGATGGAAACGGTAGAAATTGGCGAGAACTGCTTTATTTCACCGTTGGCACATATTTTTGCCGAACCGGGACGTAAAATTATTATTGGGGATAATACCTTTATTGCCGCAGATTGTACCTTGCATGGCCCGTTGGACATTGGCAGTGAAGTGGCAATTAATCATCATAGTATTCTAGATGGTGGCCGGGTCGGCATTAAGATTCACGATCAGGTGCGTATTGCCGCCTATTGCCATTTATATGCCTTTGATCATGGCATGGATTTGGCTCAGCCGATTTACCAGCAGCCGGTGCGTTCGCAGGGCATCGAAATTGAACGCGATGTCTGGCTGGGTGCTCATGTCGGCGTTAAGGATGGTATTAAAATTGGCGCCCATGCGGTTGTCGGCATGCACAGTATGGTCACCAAAGATATTGAAAGCCGGGCCATTGTCGCGGGGAATCCGGCACGTTTGATTCGTTATCGTGATTAATCTCATACATAGCTCTCTATCTTCAAATGTCTGTGTTTTATTTACATTTTGTCATGTCATCCGCTGAGGACTTATGCTAAGTTTTAGATAACAATTAAAACGAAAGCCTGGCAGACAGGCAACAAGAGAGGCGACAATGAAACGAGTAATTGCCTGTATTGATTCTTCACCCTGTATCAATGCACTCGCGGAAGCCGCAGCGTGGATAGCCAAGCAGACCCAGCGGGAACTGGTGCTGTTACAGGTGCTGGACTATTATCCGGCCAGTTATCACTTAGGTGAAATTAGCGGGGTCATTGGTTTTGAAAGCAATGCCATGTTATTGAAGGAACTGGCCGAGCTGGAACAGAAGCAGAGCGACATTGCGCTGGAATATAGCAATAATCTGCTGCGTCATATTTCCGAGATGGTGCAGCAAAAATATAATATCGTGCCGACCCAGATTCAGGAAAAAGGCGATTTTCTTGAACAAAGTTTTAATGTCTTGCAAGAAGATGATATTGCGGTCATCGGCCGGGTTGGGGAGCGTTCCGCCGAACGCAATAAAGCCCTGGGCAGTAACGTCGAAAACTTTATCCGCGGGGCCAATTGTGCCGTTATGACCGTGGGCGAGCAGTTTAAGCCGCCAACCCGTTTTATTTTCGCTTATGAATATTCACCAACCTGCTTAAAAATCATGAAGCGCATCACCCAAAGTGATTTGCTGCGTCTGCTGCAATGTCATTTGCTGTATGTGGGTGATCATCCGGAAATATTAAATGAACCGACCCAGTATTTAAAAGCCGCTGGTTTAGATGTGGTGGTGGAATATCGTTATGGAGATGTGGCGGAGAATATTCTGGATTATCAGCGTGAACATGGTATTCAGCTAATTTTGCTTGGGGCCTTTAGCCACAGCAAAATCCATCAGTTTTTCTTAGGCAGTATTACCACCACCATTTTCCGGAATTCCAATGTGCCGTTACTGGTGGTGAAATAAAGCCCAAATATCTTACACGCATCTGATGAATTACTGTCCAAGGTTATCCGCATTTATTGTGGATAACTATATGGACAGTATATGTAAGTTTATAAAAAATAAAATAAATATTATTTTGTGTGTTTTTTGTTCTGTTTGGGCCTTATTTAACGATGGCCAAGGCAAAGCCATCATGCCCTTTGCTGCCTACCGTTTGTAAGGCAGTTGAAGACAATAAACGTGGATGCTCCTGCATTAGCTTAAACATCTCGCGAATGCCTTCAATGCTGGGCTTGTGATTGTCCGGATTGATGATGTCACCGGCGCGAATTACATTGTCCAGAAAAATTAAGGTGCCGGAGCGTGACAGATTCAGGCTCAGTTCCAGATATTCCGGATAGCTCTGTTTATCCGCATCAATAAAAATAAAGTCAAACGGGGCAGTATCAGCTGGCAGGCTTTTTAAAATATCGGCGGCGCGGCCCACACGCAAATCAATAGTCTGTTTCAGCTTGGCCTGATCAATATTTTCCTGTGCCACGGCGGCGTGTGCATCACGACCTTCAATAGTCAGAATATAGCCATCTTCCGGCAAGGCACGCGCCAGCCACATGGTGCTATAGGCAGCAAAGGTACCAAGTTCCAGAATACGTTTACAGCCGTTCATCTGAATTAACATCTGTAACAACATGCCCTGGTTGGGCGCAACAGCAAGGTGATCCGGATACCCCCGATCATCGGTATGTTTTAAGGTTTGGGTCAGAATCGGATCTTCAGGAATTAAATGTGTTTCGATGTAGTGGTCGAGGTCGGTCCACATTTGTTTCATAGTCGGGGGCACCTTTGTTGCAATGCATGCATTTTAAACTTTTCCCCCTAGAGTGCAATTTTTATCGGGAGAGTTGCAGAATTAATAGACATAAAAAGAGGTGCCGCAGCACCTCCGTATTCAGATCCGGATTTATTCGTAATAGCACATTGACGAATAGCGGCTTAAATCCGGTCCCCAGGTACGATAGCCCTGCGTATCAATATGGATTTGCCCTGAAGCATACAGTCCCAAGCCCATATTCAGGCTTTGACCATACTGGGTCCAGAACTGGCACAGTCTGAACTTGGTATTTTCAATAAAGGCATAATCTTGCGGCTGTGGAAATTCCGGCCCAATCCGGAAATCAATAGCGGAATTATATAAATGCCGTGAGGAACTGGCACCACCAGCGCACTGGTTCAGCGGTAAATCGCGATAGACTGAAGTGACTTCAAAATCGGTCAGGACTTTGGAGGCAACCAGATATTTAAAGACTTTTAAGGTTGGAATCTGATTGCGCCATAATTCGCGGTTGGGCACCATGTATTGCGAGCGGCCACATTTTTGCCAGTCACGTGCGGTGCGCAGTAATTCAAAACTTGGAATAATATTGCCGACGCCTTCAGCATTCAGGAATTTTTCATATTCGCGGACCTGGCGCAGGTTATCGGTCACGGCAATCCAGCTGTTATAGGCATAGGGCACCACTTTTGGTGCGACCTTGCGTTCATAGCTGATTTTTTCTTGTGGGATATAAATCCGTTTTCCATCAGGCGAATGAATCGTTTTCCCTTTCTGCGGTGTGGTTGTACATCCGAGCATGATCAGGGGCACGATGCTGAGCGAGAGCACCGCCTTGAGAAATTGCGTCATTATGCAAATCAAACGTTTACTAAAATCCTAAGCATTCTAATCTAAAAGCTTCGGTAAAAATTGAAAATATTGCAATCAAATGTGTGTTTTAGGTATAAAAAAAGATCAGCTTTTGCTGATCTTTTTAAAATTACTTTTCTAAGTATTGTAATTTGTCCGGCTTGCCATTCCATTCTTCACGGTCAGCAGGCTGTTCACCAATTTGCGTGATATTTGGCCATTTTTCTGCCAGTTCAGCATTCAGCTCGATAAATACTTCCTGACCTTCTGGTAGCTCATCTTCCGAGAAAATCGCATTGGCTGGACACTCAGGTTCACATAGTGCGCAGTCGATACATTCATCCGGGTTAATCACCAGGAAGTTTGGACCTTCATAGAAACAATCTACAGGGCATACTTCTACACAGTCTTGATATTTACATTTAATACAGTTTTCAGTGACAACAAATGTCATGGCGACAGCTACCTAAAAATATGGTTCTAATAACTAAGCTGTATTTTAGGCAAAAATGATGTGAACTAACAATTGCTTTTACTGATATTTGATATAGACAGTGCTACTAAATTTGATAAAAGTGCTATAAAACCATCAAAAAAACTTATAAATGAAAAAGACTCTCAAATGAGAGCCTTTCCATATATGAGATTCAAGTCTTGAATCAGGTGTTTAGCTGCTCTTTCAGGGCATACAATTGTTCTAGAGCCTGACGTGGAGTGAGATTATCGACATCCAGTTGGCGTAAGGCTTCGAGGGCCGGTGATGGTTTTTCAACTTCGACAATCCGTTCAATCACTTCAGTTTCTACCACCGGTTCACTGAATAAATCATGCTGGACCGATTTTTGTACCGACTGATGTGACTGCTTTTCCAGAATCTTCAGGCGATTTTGTGCTTCTTTAATCACATTGGCAGGAATACCGGCCAGTTTGGCCACCTGCAAACCATGACTCTGGCTGGCCGGACCCTGCTGGACTTTATGCAGTAAAATCAGGTTGCCATTGAGTTCTTTGGCCGTAACATGATAATTATCAATACCTGATTCTTTGCCCAGCTCGGTCAGCTCGAAATAATGCGTAGCGAACAGGCATAAGCATTTGATCCGTTTGGTTAAATCCAGCACACAGGCCCAGGCTAGGGACAGGCCATCATAGGTACTGGTGCCACGGCCGACTTCATCCATCAGCACCAGTGACTGATTGGTGGCATGATGCAGAATTTGCGAGGTTTCGGTCATTTCCACCATAAAGGTTGATTTACCGGTAGACAGGTCATCGGCCGAACCAATCCGGGTGAAAATCCGGTCAATCGGACCTAGCACCGCAGCTTGAGCCGGCACATAACTGCCACAATAGCCAAGCAGGGCAATTAGTGCGGTCTGGCGCATAAAGGTCGATTTACCGCCCATATTCGGCCCGGTAATAATTGCCATACGATGGTTAAAATCCAGTGTGGTGTCATTTGGGGTAAATGCGGTTTTGCTCAAGGCTTCCACCACTGGATGACGGCCGGCGACAATCTTGACTCCAATTTCCGGTGAAAATTCCGGACGGGTCCAGTTTTTCAGGCGGGCCTGATGGGCAAAGTTGGCCAGCACATCAATCTGGGCAATGGCGCTGCTCATCATCTGCAAATTGCCAATGTCCTGACGCAGCTCATCCAGCAGCATTTCAAACAGCATTTTTTCCCGTGCCAGCGCGCGTGATTCACTCGATAATACTTTGTCTTCAAAACTTTTCAGTTCTGGGGTGATATAACGCTCGGCATTTTTTAAGGTCTGACGGCGAATATAATGCTCCGGTGCCTGTTCAGCCTGCGCACGGGACAGTTCAATATAGTAGCCACTAACGCGGTTATAGCCAATTTTAAGCGTGTTGATGCCAGTACGTTCACGCTCCTGAATTTCCAGATCAATCAGGAACTGGCCGGCATGATCACGGATTTGACGTAACTCATCCAGCTCGCTGTCAAAGCCTTCGGCAATGACATTACCATCACGCAGCAACACCGGTGGCTGTTCCACAATGGCCGCCATTAAACGCTGGTAAAGGCCCTGAAAATCGCCCAGTTCTTCATTCAGCTGTTGTAAATATTTGGATTGGCCGGCACTGACAATCGGCTGCACGGCATGACGTAAATACGGAATCTGGGCACAGGCCTGACGCAGCTGCACCAGATCACGTGGGCGCGCACTGCCTAAAGCGACCCGGCTCAGCACACGTTCAATATCACTAATTTCTTTCAGTACCAGACGAATTGGTGCATCGTGATAACCGGTTAAAATCGCTTCGGTCGCATCCAGCCTTGCATCCAGCAGTGCGGTATCACGTAGCGGTTGCATTAAGGTGCGGCTAAGTAGACGACCACCCATCGCGGTCTGGCAGTCATTAATCAGCTGAAACAGTGAGGTGCCGTGTTCAAATAAAGGTTCAATCAGTTCCAGATTACGCCGGGTCACCGGGTCTAGCGCAATAAAATCGCTACTTTGTTCCAGCTGAATCGAGCGGATATGCGGCAACGCCGTTCTTTGGGTTTCTTTGGCATAGTGAATCAAGGCGGCGGCGGCGGCTTTGGCCAAAGGCAAATGATCAATCCCAAAGCCAGATAGGGTAGCTACGCCTAGCTGGTCACACAGGGTTTTCTGGGCATTATTCAGGTTAAAATCGACATTTGGACGTTTGGTAACCGGGCAATCCAGCTGTTTTTTAACAGACTCGATGATATTCGGATCGACAATATCTTCATCGACCACAATTTCGCTTGGCATGAGACGCGACAGTTCAATCGCCAGCTGTTCCGGTTGATACTCCTGCTGCTGGACCTTGAAAATACCGGCACTTAAATCTAGCAGTGCAATCCCGATCTGGTTCTGCTGTAAACAGAGCGCGACCAGATTGGAAGATTGATAGCTGTTGAGCAGCGCATCGTCGGTGAGTGTGCCGGGGGTAATAATCCGTACTACGCCACGTTCCACCGGGCCTTTGCCAGTTACCTCGCCAATTTGCTCGCAGATCACCACAGTTTCGCCTTTTTTGACTAGTCGCGCCAGATAACCTTCGGCAGAATGATAGGGCACGCCGGCCATCGGAATTGGCTGGCCATTGGCCTTACCGCGATGGGTCAGGGTAATGCCTAACAGTTTGGCCGCCTTGTGCGCATCATCAAAAAATAATTCGTAGAAATCACCCATTCGATAAAACATTAAAGAATGTGGATGTTGCATCTTCACTTTTAAATATTGTTGCATCATCGGGGTATGCGAAGATAAGTCAGCCACAATTTCTTGCATGTTCATGTACATTCAGTTCCTTCAATTAACGCATGGGTGTTGGAATGGCTTTCACCGCGTGGATGTCATTTGGGCCAGCTGGAGCAGATAAAACATCGTGTTTAAATCCTGCACGTCGATGCTGTTGACGACCCAACAAGCGCTTCATCTTAACAAATTTAGCTAGGCGGAAAAAACCGATTCTGGAAAATCTGTGCTGAAACTGAGCAGCTTATGGCGGAGAAAATTAAGCGAGCAATACAGCTGATGAAGATTGCAGCAGAGAAGACCAGGAAATATGGAAAGCAGCGTTGCAGCAATGCGCTCGAAGCAGCAGGAGAGGCACTCTATACTGGGGTAAAGAACAACATGAAGATGAGCCCATGATGCCCAAATTCTATTATCAGGCTTTGCCAGTACAGGTGTATTTTGGTGCGGGGGAAGCCAAGCGCACGCAGGATATTCTCAAGCAGGCCGGTTATCACAAGATTCTGCTGATTGCCACGCCCGGCCAGCAGAAGGCCGCTGAGCAGCTGGCCCGGCAACTCGGTGATTTGACCGTTACGGCTTATGCACATGCGGTAATGCACGTGCCGGTAGAGGTGGCACGACAGGCGATTCAGGCCGCCCAAGAATTGCAGGTGGATTGCTGTCTGGCGTTTGGTGGCGGTTCGGCTATTGGTTTAGCCAAAGCCATTGCTCTGAACACCCATCT
The DNA here is from genome assembly GCF_013418865.1 of Acinetobacter sp. YH12117. Classification (NCBI taxonomy): domain Bacteria; kingdom Pseudomonadati; phylum Pseudomonadota; class Gammaproteobacteria; order Moraxellales; family Moraxellaceae; genus Acinetobacter; species Acinetobacter sp. YH12117. The sequence goes on along the minus strand of NZ_VPBF01000005.1, from coordinate 73,850 downwards.
GCCAATTGTGGCAATTCCGACCACCTATGCGGGCAGTGAAATGACCCCAGTATATGGTATTACGGAAAATCAGCTGAAAACCACCGGCAAAGCTGCACAGGTGTTACCGAAAATCGTGATTTATGATCCAGCGCTTAACCTGAATCTGCCGGCAGAGATTTCTGCCTGTTCGGGCATGAATGCCATGGCGCATGCAGTGGAGGCCTTGTATGCAGAAAATAAAAATCCGGTGATTAGCCTGATGGCGCTGGAGGCGATTCGTTGTCTGGCCACCGCTTTACCGGAACTGGTACAGCATCCGAACGATATTCAACTGCGTGAACAGGTCAGCTATGGCGCGTGGCTGGCTGGGATTTGTCTGGGTTCGGTCGGTATGGCGATTCACCATAAAATCTGTCATAGCCTAGGGGGCACCTTTAACCTGCCTCATGCGCAAACCCACGCGATTATGCTGGCCTATTCGGTGCACTATAACCGCCATGCCGATGTACAGGCGATGGATCAACTGGCCGCTGCACTGGGTGTTGACAGTCGGGAGGAGCTGGGCCGCTTTATCTATCAATTAAACCAGCGCCTGCAGATTCCTCTGGCTTTAAAAGACTTAGGGTTACCGGAACACGCCCCGGCGGACATTGCCCGGATGATTTGTGATTCGCCGTATTATAATCCGCGTGAATATGACGATGATGAATTAAAGCAGCTGTTGCTGCAGGCTTATGCCGGTTTGCCTCCTGCCACACTTTAATACATAGCAATATGTAGCCATCTTCCAGAGATAAAAAAACCGAAGCGGTTGAAGGCTTCGGTTTTTTATTGGCAGGTTAAGGTTTATATAAACCCAGCTCCTGCAAGTGTAAGCGTAAAATCCGGCGCAGTTCCAACACTGCTTCTGGAGTTTCCTGAATCGAGTGGCCGCCGGTAATAATTTTTTCAGACTGGGCCTGTTTCAGATGCGCACTTTCATAGGCCACAATATCATCGGTGATGAGAGCAGGGTCGTTACTCTGACTGGTATTGCCCATAATACTATGATATTTCAGTCCTTTACGTGGCTGAATATCTTGAGTTAAGGCAATAAATTTGGACTGATGGCTTAAATCGCTCGGGCCATTTTGAATCAGGCCTTTATCCAGCTCATTGACCAGATCTTTCAGGCTCGGATCTTCATTTAACAATGAATCGGTGGCCGCATTTAAAAATGCCCCCGGTAAACGGATAATTTTACGCGCCACTTTGGTAAACCAGCGGTCGGCATATTCGGTGCCGCGGTGCGGAGCGGCCAAGAAAATCGCCCGGTTAAAGTTAGGAATATCCTGCATAATCAGGCGCTGCTGAATCACGGGAATGCGGCGGTATTTGGCCAGTTGCCGGCCACTCATCATCGACAGGGCTTCTTTGGATACATCGGCATCACTGACCAGGAGTCGGGCAATAATCCCGCCCATACTGTGGCCGACCAGCACCGCATCTTTTTTTGCTGCGGCTTTAGGGTTGACCTGCTGGAAGGCTTGGGTCAGCAGGGCATGAATCTGGAAACGGCTTTCAATAATTGGCATATTGGTCGAATAAAACACCTGCCAGACCTGATAATGCTCGCGTAACACTGGATCACCCATAATATCGTTGGTTAAGCGAATCCAGGCTTCCGGACTACTGGCCAGACCATGCACCAAAACCAGCACTTTTTTATTCGGATTATATGGTTCCAGAAAATATAAATGCGGCATGGTCAGCTTGTCATCACGGTCAATCAGTGACAGATAAGCCGATTTCAGCAGATTATTTTCCGCCAGCCACAGTCCATAAGGCGCAGAAAAATTAGCCGCCAGCGGATAGTTTTTATTGGCAATGCGGGCCTGTTCATATTTATAGGGATCATAGGCGCGCAGGCGAAAATCCTTGTTCAGGATATCCTCTACATTGCCAAACTGCTGCGGTTCAGCCACCAGGGTTGCCGCCAGATAACGGGCCTGATGGATATTCGGATTCTGATTGTTTGGATAACGATGGCTTAAAGGATCAATAATATAACGGGCTTTCTCTGGCTGATCTGCGCGCTGCTCCGGCAGAATGACCAGAAATTCCGAGCCAAAACCATCACGACGGGTAATGGAACGTAAACCTGAAAAGTTCAGGTCATAGGTGGCTCTTAACTGCTCGATTTTTTGCTGTTTTAAGGTCGGAAAATAATTGAAGTCAATATGATAGGTGTTTTCACCGACCTGAATCTGGCTGGCCACTACATCTGGTTGATAGCGCAGGGTATAGCTGGACACCAGTTTGGCAATGGCCTGATTATAAAAGTCGCGGATTTGTACCTGACGGTTGTCAAAAATCCGGTCTTGTGGTGCCCGTTCGGTTTTGAACATATAGGCATAGCTATAACGGATACTTTTATCCAGCATAAACAGCTGCTGGTCGAGGCATTTTTGATAGTTCTGCTGCTGTAATTGCTGTTTTTCTTCAGACTGGTGTTTGCTTAAAATTCCGATTTTACAATTGGAAGAATCGGCCAGTTGCATGGCTTTGGCCAGATAAACTTCGCTGGCAGTGGACAGCAGCTGTTCATCCAGAATTTCCGGAATCTGCTTCAGTTCATCAATACACTGTTTCGGGTTTTCGGTACAGATTTGCGCTTCACGGCCAGTCATGGACAAGACATTGAGGCTGGCCTCGCTCAAGCGGTCACGAGATAAAATACTTTCCCGTTCGTTGGCAATGCTGACATTTAATGCTTGCTGTTTAACACTGACCGTTTGGCAGCCAACGAGAATGGAACTGCTGAGCGCGGTGGCCAGCATCATCTTATACGTCATAGTGGTCATGTGAATTCGCATCGTATTTTATAAGTTTTTTTTAATCATACTGAATTTCTTGGTTTTTTCAATTGACAAAAAAATAGGCCATCTAACATGACCTATTTTTTCTTGCACCGGGCTTAAGCCTTCGGTGTCATGATTTGCCAGACATTCCAGCGGCCCTGTTTTTCAATTTCAGTAATTAAACGGTCTGCCACAGCTGCTTCTTGCGGATACTTGATCTTGTAGTTTTTCAAGGTCTGTACCGCATTTTTCTTTTGCTCTAAAGCAATATAGTTGTTGGCAGCAGCCAGATAGGCTTCCTGTACGCCGGCTTTCATGGCTTTATCTAAATAAGAAATTGCTTCACGATGACCGCCACCTTCAGACAGGGCAAAACCAAACCAGAAATTGGCTTCGGCATCTTCCTTGTTAATTTTCAGGATGCGCTGCGCATAAGCCAGAGAACGGGTGGTATAAATTGAACCCAAGTCCAGGTTACGTGCCATTACGCTGGCTTTAAAGGCACGAATCAGCACATCAAAAGAGGCATTTTCCTGTACCGCCAGGCTGTCCAGTTGTTGGGTGACTTCTTTGAGTTTAGCTTCAAAACCGCGGCGTTCCTGACGGTCAGTAAAACGTGGTGGATAGTGACGTGCTTTACCTTCGACCATCTGTAAAAAGTCATCAATTTCGGTGATGTCAATTTCATTTTCACCGGCCAGCACCGCAAACTTCAAGCTGCGCTGGTTGTTGTTGATGGTCGGAATAATCAGACGGTTGGTGTCTAAAGTAATTTTTTTCGATGGATTATCCGGGGCAGTTACTTCCATTTTAGTCACTGGCTGGGCCGCAGCCTGTTGCAGGTTCAGTTCAAATGGAGGAGGTGCATCATAATTAAACGGATTTAAAGCATAAAATGGAGGGGTCAGATCAGGCTCGGTAAACACAATTGGTGCATTGGCTGGGTTTTGTTGTTTTGGTGCAGTGGAACAGGCTGAAACTAAAGTGGTCGCAATCAGAGCAAATGCCAAAGGCTTAAGCGTCATAATATTCATCCGTTAATTTATTTTAAAATGGCTGAGCATGTTCGTCAGTCTAAAAAATCTGTGACGAACATGCAAGAGAAGGCAAGAAGTTTGCTGTTACCGTGTTGTTAAGCTTTGGACTGGCTGCTTTGTGCTTCACATTCACGGCGCACATCTTCAATAATTTTTAATTCTTCAGCACTAAACGGCTGTTCGTTTTGCTGCTGCTTTTTAAAGCTTGGGTCGAGTAAAGACAGACGCTGGCATAAGGTATTCATGCGTTTTTCATTGTGCTGAATACGGTCTAGCAAGACCCGCATGCCGTCTAGAATCGGATCGGACTGATCCTGGGTGGCCGCATAGGGCTGGAAACCGATGCTTTCAGCATAGTCACGGCGACGTGCTTCGGCTTCATCTTTCGGCTGATCTTTGGTAATAAAACGCGCCGGATTGCCGACCGCGGTGGTATTGGCCGGTACCGCTTTGGTTACCACTGCATTGGAACCGACTTTGGCATTTTTACCCACGGTAAATGGCCCGAGAATTTTCGCGCCAGCACCAACAATCACGCCATCTTCTAAAGTCGGGTGACGTTTGCCTTTGTTCCACGTGGTCCCCCCAAGGGTCACGCCATGATACAGGGTCACATCATCGCCAATTTCGGCTGTTTCACCAATCACCACACCCATACCGTGGTCAATAAAAAAACGGCGACCAATTTTCGCACCTGGATGAATTTCAATACCGGTGGCAAAGCGGCTAAATGAAGACAGCAGGCGCGCCGAACCCTTGCAGTCTTTGTTCCAGAGTTCATGTGCAACCCGATGCATGATCAGGGCATGAATGCCGGGATAGGTGGTTAAGACTTCCAAGGTATTGCGTGCAGCAGGATCGCGCGCAAAGACAGCTTGTATATCTTCTTTGAGCTGTTTAAGCATTATCTTGATCCTCGTCCTGTGTCGATGTTGTTGATGATTTTTTCCATGAACCGTTATTCAATGCCTGTACGCGACTAAAAATGCCACGTAATAAGTGATATTCCATACGATCTAATTGTATACGTCCAAAAAGCCGACGCAAGCGCAAAGGTAATAATCTTGGATTTTTCGGATCCATAAATTCAATCTCGGCCAGCATTTTTTCAATATGCGGATAGAACTGTTCCATCTGGGCATGGGTCACTAAAGGTTCATCCCATTCCATTTCAATGCCATCAAGAACCTGCATGGTGGCTTTAGGGTCTGGCTGCTGTTCTACCCGGGCCATGGCTGCCATCCGCATTTCATAACAGATAATCTGAATGGCCTGGGCCACGTTTAACACGCCGTAATCGCTATTCACCGGAATGGTGACATGGTAATTGGCCAGGGCCAGTTCTTCATTGGTCAGACCACGATCTTCACGGCCAAAAATCACCGCAATTTCCTGATGCGATGCTGTCACGGCCTGCATGGCTTTTTCCGCAGCCGGGCGGACATCCAGCAGCGGCCAGGGAATGGTGCGGCTGCGCGCACTGGTACCAAACACCAGATGACAGTCCTGAATGGCCTGTTCCAGGGTGTCGACAATTTCAATCTGTTCAATCAGATCGGTGGCACCGGCCGCCAGTGCGTCAATATCCGGATGCGGATAGGTCTTCGGTGCGACCAGCACCAGTTTGGACAGGCCCATGGTTTTCATGGCGCGTAAGGCGCTGCCGATATTGGCGGGCAGAGTGGTATTGACCATGACAATACGCACATGGGAGAGATGTGCTGACAAGGCAGCATTGTCGACTTGACTCATACAAGGTCCAGAATAAAGAAAATTTTAAATTAAGAATATTGACCCATTTCGGCCTGATATAAATCGAGCGCATCATCCATGCTCATGTCCGCTGGAGGTGCCGGAACGTGGGCAGGCTTGGGCTCATGCGCCACCGCTTGGGCAGCTTTAGATTTCACCTGATATTCGATATGCAGAGCATCTTTACCAAAATAATCACGTAGCTTGATCAGCAGTTCATCCATTGGCGCGACTTTCCATTGCACGCCTAAATGCAGTTCAGCAGTGGCATAACCATAATCTACATACAGAATCACAGGAATATGCGTGCTCATATCAATATTGGTATACGGCATCAAAATCTGCTGTACATCACGACTCAGCGTTTTACTGTCATGTTCGGCAGATAGCGTAATCTTGATACTGTTAGCACGTTTCTGACGGATTTCATTTAGGCTAAAGGCTTTGGTCAGACGCCCCATTGGACGGTCAAAACCTTCGCGCTCATAAATTTCGCCTTCAATCACCACCACTTTTTCAACCTGGATGATGTCTTTAAAGCGCTGGAAACGCTCGTGATTGGCTGATACTTCAATTCGTGCGGTGCCATCATCTAAGGTCACCACCACCCGGTTCGGGAAGTTGGCCACATCCAGCACCAGTCCGGCAAAGACTGTGGTGACCCCACGGCGGGTCGGACTCAGTTCATTAATTCGCGCCGGAATAAAGGATTTCAGCTCAGCCCGGTATACATCAATCGGGTGGCCGGTCAGGTACAGGCCTAAAGTATCTTTTTCACCTTTTAAGCGGACTTCATCGGACCACGGTTTAACCGGTTTGGCCGGTTTGCGCTGCACTTCTTCGACTTCACCAAACAGGTCCATAATCCCGGTTTCACGGTTAGAACGGGCCTGTTCTGCAGCTTGCACCGCTTCTGGTAACTGCGCCATCAGGCTGGAACGTTCAATGCCTAAACAGTCTAGCGCACCGGCACGAATCAGGGCCTCTAAGGTGCGTTTATTGATTTTTTTCAGGTCAATCCGGTGACAGAAATCAAACAGGTCTTTATATGGTCCTTGCTGGATACGCGAATCAATCACCGATTGCATGGCCTGTTCACCCACGCCTTTAATTGCGCCTAAACCATACACAATGGTTTTGTCATCGGTGGCATGGAAATGATACAGCGACATATTCACCGACGGTGGTAATACTTCCAGACCATTGTGGCGGCAGTCATCAATCAGGAACACCACGTTATCGGTGTTCTGCATTTCCGAGGACATGACGGCAGCCAGGAACTCAGCCGGGTAATGGGCTTTGAGCCAGGCGGTCTGGTAGGCCACTAACGCATAGGCAGCCGCGTGTGATTTGTTAAAACCATAGCCGGCGAACTTTTCCATATAGTCGAAAATATGGTTGGCGGTGGCTTCATCAATATCTTTTTGGGCCGCACCTTCAATAAAGATTTTACGCTGCTTGACCATTTCTTCGGGTTTTTTCTTACCCATGGCACGGCGCAGCAAGTCTGCACCACCAAGCGTATAGCCGGCACAGTACTGTGCGGCCTGCATCACCTGCTCCTGATACACCATAATCCCGTAAGTTGGCTCTAGTACGCCTTCGAGCAGCGGATGCAGGTATTCAAATTCACCGCCATGCATACGATGAATAAAGTCCGGAATCAGGTCCATTGGACCCGGACGATACAAAGATACGAAAGCAATAATTTCTTCAAATTTACTCGGGCGTGCTTCTTTCAGCATCTTTTTCATGCCCACGGATTCAAACTGGAATACCGCGGTGGTATTGGCATTGGCAAAGACCAAATAGGCATCTTTGTCATCCAGCGGAATATGGGCAATATCCAGCGGGATCTCGGGTTTAACCCGTTTATTAATATTCTGCACCGCATCTTCAATTACAGTCAGGTTACGCAGCCCCAGGAAGTCGAACTTGACCAGACCGGCGGCTTCAACGTCATCTTTATCGTATTGGGCCACCCGGCCGGTGCCATCGGCATCGCACAGTACCGCAGAGAAGTCGGTAATTTTGGTCGGTGCAATGACCACACCACCGGCGTGTTTACCGGTATTTCGGGTAATGCCTTCGAGCTTTAATGCCATTTCCCAGATTTCAGAAGCATCGTCATAGTCCGGGTTACCCGGATTGGTGACAATATCTTTTAACTGCGGTTCAGCCGCCAGCGACTCTTCCAGACTCAGACCCAAAGGTTTGGTCGGAATCATTTTGGAAATACGGTCGGCCAGACCATAAGATTTACCCAAAACCCGGGCCACGTCACGAATCGCGCCTTTAGCGGCCATGGTACCGAAGGTGGCAATCTGCGATACCGCATCACGGCCATAGGTACGGGCCACGTAGTCAATCACGCGGTCACGGCCGGCAATACAGAAGTCGACGTCAAAGTCGGGCATCGAGACACGTTCCGGGTTCAGGAAACGTTCGAACAGCAGTTCATAGCGCAGCGGATCCAGATCGGTAATTTTTAAACTGTACGCCACCAGCGAGCCGGCACCCGAACCACGACCCGGACCGACCGGCACGCCGTTATTCTTCGACCACTGAATGAAGTCCATCACGATCAGAAAGTAACCCGGGAATCCCATCGAGTTAATAATATTAATTTCGTATTCAATCCGCTCATCATACGGTTTGCGGATTTCAGGCCAGTCTTCATCGCGCTGCGCTACCGGATAAAGATGGTTCAGGCGCTCTTCCAGCCCTTCCTTGGATAAATGCGCAAAGAAGGTTTCAATGGTATGGCCTTCCGGAATCGGGTAATCCGGCAGGAAGTATTTGCCCAGTTGCAGCGTCACATTACAGCGCTTGGCAATGTGATAGGTGTTTTCAATGGCAGACGGAATGTCGGCAAACAGCTCGGTCATTTCTGCAGCGGTTTTAAAATACTGCTCCGGGCTGTAGTTTTTTGGTCGGCGGCTATCGCCCAAAACATAACCATCGGCAATACAGACGCGCGCTTCATGCGCTTCAAAATCTTCACGGCTGATGAAGTGCACATCATTATGTGCCACCACGCCAATATTATATTTTTTCGCCAGCTGTACCGCTTCATAAATGAAGTCTTCTTCATTCGGGCGATTGGTGCGGGTCAGGGCCAGATAAACCCGGTTTCCAAACTTGGCAATCCATTCTTCAAGTAAAGGTTCGGCTTTTTGCGGGTTCGAGGTACAGAGCATTTTACCGACATCGGAGTGAATGCCGAGCAGGGCGATTAAATCGTCATGCTGCTCCAAGACCCAGTCTTTCTGTACGCAGGGAATATCCAGCTGCTGGCCTTCAATAAAACCGCGCGACACGATTTCGGTCAGATTACGCCAGCCATGATTGTTCATGGCCAGTAAGGTCATGCGATGTTCGGCATCATTCAGGCGGATTTCCGAACCCATGATCGGCTTGATGCCTTTGCCCAGACATTTGCCATAGAATTTGACGGCGGCATGCAGGTTGGACAGGTCGGTGATGGCCAGGGCAGGCATTTCTTCACTGGCTGCGGCTTTGACTAAATCAGGTATACGTACGATAGATTCTGTAATCGAAAATTCAGTATGAATACCAAGATGAACAAAGTGCATAAATCAGTCCCTGCAAAAACCACTGCACATTTTAGCACGGGATTTTGGCTTTCAGTTTGAAATTAAGGGGAAATGGCGAAGTTTTAGATATGTAAACCAACGTAGCGGATTGGTTTCTCATCACTTGAACAGTAATCTGAATGGGCTGAAAACCGGCGTTTCCGGGCTGCCATGAGGGTGATTAACAGCCAAAATAAAACCCTCCGTAGAGGGTGATTGATTTGAGGACGAGTAATCTATCTCGCTTTGGATAGAGAATAGAGAGGTGAACCCTTATCTGAGTTTAGCCAGCCATTCACCCAGCATCTGCACAATTTGCACCAGAATCAGCAGCACAATGACGGTCAGAATCACCACGCTGGTATCAAAACGCTGGTAACCGTAAGAAATCGCCAGATCACCAATCCCGCCGGCACCGACGGCACCGGCCATTGCAGTTGCACCAATCAGGCTGATGGTGGCGGTGGTCAGGTTTAGAATCAGCGAGCTACGTGCTTCCGGCAAAATAAACTTGAAAATAATCTGCAGCGGTGTCGCACCCATGGCTTGTGCTGACTCAATAATCCCTTCATTCACTTCCAGCAATGAGGTTTCCACCAGACGGCCAATATATGGACCCACATAAATGGTCAGCGGGACAATGGCAGCCCATGTGCCAATTGAGGTACCGACCAGAAACTTGGTTAAAGGAATAACGGCAATTAACAGGATAATAAACGGCAGAGAACGTAGCGCATTTACAATCGGGTTCAGGCTATGATAAATCGTGCGGTGTGGTAAAATCCCGCCCGGACGGGTAGCGACCAGGATAATCCCCTGAATAAAACCCCAGATGCAGCCAAACAGCATGGCAAAAAACACCATGTGGAAAGTTTCTTGTAAGGCTGTGACAAACTGGTCCATCGACAGGGCGCTTTTCCAGAACGGCGCGGTCAGGCTGGTGAGCCACTGGACAATTAAATCTCTCATCCTTGTACTCCTGCTTGTTCAACCTGAACCCCATTTTGTTCGAGGAACTGAAGTGCTTGCTGAATAATGGCCGGGTCCCCTAGCAACTGAATAAACATCTGCCCAATCACCGCGCCATTAATTTCAGTCATGTTAGCAAATAAAATATTCAGGCTTAAATCAAACTGTTTAATTACTGCCTGAATCACGGTTTCCTGCGCCGATTTCCCTAAAAATTTCAGGCAGTAAATACTGTGCTGATTCTGGTTTTCCAGATTGTTTAAAATATTCACCGGTAACTGCTGTTGCAGCACGGTTTGAATAAAATTCTTGGTGGTTGGATGCTGCGGCTGGCTAAAAATGTCCAGGGTAGAACCGGTTTCAATCACCTGGCCATGTTCCATAACGGCCACATAATCACAGACTGATTCAATTACATCCATTTCATGGGTGACCATGACAATGGTAATGCCTTGTTCACGATTAATTTTTTTTAGCAGTTCCAGCACCGATTGCGTGGTTTGCGGATCCAGCGCACTGGTGGCTTCATCACAAAGTAAGATTTTAGGATGATTGGCCAGGGCACGGGCAATCCCGACCCGCTGTTTTTGACCGCCAGACAGCTCATCTGGATAGGCATCTTTTTTATGTTTCAGATCAATAAATTCGAGCAGTTCATTCAGGCGTTTTTCACGCTCTGCCGCCGACCAGCCGAGCAGTTTCATCGGCATTTCAATATTGGCCGCTACGGTTTTGGTTTGCAGCAGGTTAAAGTGCTGGAAAATCATGCCGATATTGGCACGTTCCTGACGCAGCGCCTTGGCACTTAAAGCGGTAAAGTCGGTGTTATTGATGATTACCTGACCTTCATTCGGGCGTTCCAGCAAATTAATCAGGCGAATGAGGGTACTTTTTCCTGCACCACTATAACCAATAATTCCAAAGATACTGCCATCTGGAATTTGCAGATTGACCTGATCCAGCGCGCGAATGGTCTGGCCTTTAAGCTGATAATGTTTGGAAATATTCTTAAATTCGATCATAGCGTCAAGAAACTGTACAAAAATGAAAAACAGGCAAAGTACACTTTGCCTGTTTGTTAACTCAGCATTATATGCTTAATTGGTTTCAGTTAAATAGCTGACAGGTTTATTTACCGCAACTTTTGTGCCACCGAAGTTTTGATCTACATACTGTTTCACCGCTTCAGTGTGATAAAGCTCACCGACTTTTTTCAGGATCGGGTCATCTTTACGTGCTTCTGCAACTGCCAATACGTTGACGTTCAGCTTGGTGCTCTGGTCAATTGGTTCGTAGAAGATTGAATCTTTCAGTACGTTTAAACCGCCTTCCATCGCTAGGGTATTGCCTAGCACAATGGCATCCACTTCATCTTTAACACGAACTGCAGTCGCCATTTGAATTGGCTTGATGACAATTGCTTTGGCATTTTCAGTAATGTCATTTGGAGTGCCCGTTGCAGGAGAGAAGCCTGCTTTCAGCTTGATCAGACCTGCAGATTGCAATAACAGCAGGGCACGCGCTTCATTGGCTGCATCATTCGGAATAGCAATGGTCGCGCCGTTCTGGAACTCTTCCACTTTTTTCACTTTGCTTGAGTAAATACCCATTGGCTCAAGATAGGTGGTCGAAACCGGCGCAATCTTCTGCTCATTGTTGGCATTGTAAGCCACCAGATAAGCATAAGACTGGAATGCGTTCACATCAATTTCGTTGTTTGCCACAGCGGTGTTCATTGAAACGTAATCGGTGAAGTTTTTCACTTCCAGCTTGATACCCGCCGCTTCAGTTTCAGGCAAAGTCGCAATATAGCGCCAGATGTCAGCATCGGAACCGGTAGATGCCATGGTGACGGTTTGTACAGTTGCAGCATCAGTTTGTGCGGCGTCAGTTGCCGGCGTTTCCTGTTTTGCACAGCCAGCTAAACCAACAGAAAGACCTAGAACCAGGCCAAGGAACTTTTTCATGTGTCCATCCCAAATAAAGTGAAGCAGCCAAGCTGTTACTTTATTGATAATTTTAAGCGCCGGGATTTCACTTGAGCCGAAATTCAAGTCCATCCAGTGCGCGAATTCGTTTAGGCTTTCAGCTATCTGCTGTATTTTTCAATTGACTTTAAAAGCGCTTAAAGCCATGTAATTGAAAACTTTATTTTTAGAAGATAGCGAAAAAATGGTCTACATCATAACAATAAATTGATATACAAAATAGTGTATAGAAACTAGACCTTTAGCCGTATTCCTGCATAAGTAAAGTTCATGAAATAAGAAAAGAATAAATAAATCAATTTACTATTTTGAATTGAAAGGGCTAAATCTATGAAAAAATCTTATAGATGTTTATATAAAAAATTATCCAATCTAAATCGTAAAAATAGATATAGCACAGATGGGGTAGGATGATAGATCTTTATAATGATTATTTCCTTCAATCCTATGACAGTTTTCATCCAAACTTGAGATTTTTAATGCACTTGCAGATAGCTTTGGCGATCAATTTGATAGAGCACATGCATGAGTAAAGGATGATCTGCCGGCACCAGCGGATGCGCAAAGGTTTTGACTTTGCTTAAGCCAATTTTTTGCATGACTTTTTCCGAGGGCGTGTTGAGCACGGTAGTAAAGGAAACTACGTTGTCCAGCTGTAGCTCACGAAAAGCATAATCCAGTACGGCTTTTGAGCCTTCGGTGGCATAACCGTTGTGCCAGTATTGCTTGGCTAGTCGCCAGCCAATTTCAATACATGGGGCAAAATCATAGTGTTCTAGATGCTGATGTAAACCAATAAACCCGATAAATTCACCGCTACTTTTTAGTTCGACAGCAAACAGGCCCCAGCCGTGTGTGGCAATAAAATTCTGGATGCGTTGCATAAAAGCCAGACTTTGCTGCTCGGTCAAGGGATTGAGGAAATAACGCATGACTTCAGGGTCGGCACACATTTGGATAAATGGGGCAGCGTCGCTGTCTTGCCATTGGCGGAGGATCAGGCGAGGGGTTTGCAGGTGGATTTTCATGTTAAAACGATTAATAAGCTCTTGATGCATCATAAATGCATTTATCAAGAAAAGAATGATAATTTCCGTAATGAGATAAGACATGAAATCCCTTCTGCCTTTAGGGTGAGGGTTTTCACCTCTCCCTGACCCTCTCCTGAGAGGAGAGGGAAACTTTCGAAGCATAAAAAACCCCGCACTCAGCGGGGTTTTTTAATACTTAAACTGAATTAAGCATTTTCACGAGCAATCGCACGGTAACCAATATCTTTACGATATTGAACGCCGTCAAACGTTACTTTTTCACAAAGCTCTAACGCTTTTGCCTGCGCTTCACCAATCGTATTACCAAGAGCAGTCACGCAAAGTACACGGCCACCAGCAGTCACAATGTCGCCATTCTCAAGCGCTTTAGTACCTGCATGGAACACTTTCGCATCTGCCATTTCAGTGTCTAAACCAGAAATTACATCGCCATTGCTAGACGTTTCTGGGTAGCCTTTAGATGCTAAAACAATACCGACAGTCTTACGCTCATCCCATTCAGCTTCTGCTGGCAAGTTACCTGCAATACCAGCCTCAACCAGATCAACCAAAGATGATTTTAAACGCATCATGATTGGTTGAGTTTCAGGGTCGCCGAAACGACAGTTAAACTCGATCACCTTTGGTTGACCTTGTTCATCAATCATCAAGCCAGCGTACAAGAAACCGGTGTATACGTGACCATCTGCTTTCATACCGTCAACGGTTGGGCGCATTACTTCTTTCATCACGCGCTCAAATACGTCTGCAGTCACCACAGGCGCAGGAGAGTAGGCACCCATACCGCCTGTGTTTGGACCTTGGTCGCCTTCAAAAATACGTTTATGGTCTTGAGAAGTGGCCATTGGCAAGATGTTGTCGCCATCAATCATACAAATGAATGATGCTTCTTCACCTGCAAGGAATTCTTCGATGACTACGCGAGAACCGGCATCACCAAATTTGTTGCCTGCCAGCATGTCATCAATGGCTGCAAATGCTTCTTCGTTGGTCATCGCCACGATTACGCCTTTACCTGCAGCAAGCCCATCCGCCTTGATCACAATCGGCGCACCATTTTTTTCAACAAAGGCTTTGGCTGCATCAACTTCAGTGAATACGTCATAGAATGCAGTTGGAATGTTGTGGCGTTTTAAGAAATGCTTGGCAAATGCTTTAGAGCCTTCAAGCTGCGCTGCAAACTGGGTTGGACCCCAGATTTTTAAACCTGCTTCACGGCAAGCATCCACCACACCATTGACCAGCGGTGCTTCAGGACCAACCACGATTAAATCTACCGCATTGTTTTTTGCAAAGTCGATAATCGCCGCATTGTCTAAAATGCTTAAATTGATGTTTTCACATTTAGCTTCGGTTGCTGTACCTGCGTTGCCTGGTGCAACAAAAACTTTAGCAACTTTTTCATCTTGTGCGATTTTCCATGCCAATGCATGTTCACGACCGCCATTACCCAAAACTAAAATGTTCATTTAAAAAATCCCTCAAAATTGAATCCCTCCCAACCTCCCTTTAAGAAAGGGAGGGGAATCGCGAAAAACACTGTTCTCTTACGCGAAAAGTCCCCCTTTTTACAAAGGGGGATTTAGGGGGATGATTAAATACGACTTCTAATTAATTTAGTTAATTAGTGACGGAAGTGACGCATGCCAGTGAACACCATGGCAATACCAGCTTCGTCAGCTGCTGCAATGGTTTCTTCATCACGCATAGAACCACCCGGCTGGATAATGCATTTGATCCCTGCTTTCGCAGCGTTATCAATACCATCACGGAACGGGAAGAATGCGTCAGATGCCATCACTGCACCTTCAACCACGAGGCCTGCATGTTCAGCTTTAATTGCTGCAATACGCGCAGAGTTTACACGGCTCATTTGGCCTGCGCCCACACCGATGGTTTGACGGTTTTTCGCATACACAATCGCGTTAGACTTCACGTATTTCGCCACTTTCCAGGCAAAGATCATGTCGTCAATTTCTTGCTCGGTTGGAGCACGTTTGGTCACCACTTTAAGATCATCTTTGGTGATCATGCCCAAGTCTTGGTCTTGCACCAGCAAACCACCGTTGACACGTTTGTAGTCCATTTGTGGCGCACGTTCGTCAATTGCTGGTAATTCGCCACAGACCAGTACACGTACGTTTTTCTTCGCGCCAGTCACGTCCAAAACACCTTCAGCAACGCTTGGTGCAATAATCACTTCAACGAATTGACGGTCAACAATGGCTTGTGCAGTTGCAACGTCTAATTCACGGTTGAATGCAATGATGCCACCGAATGCAGATTCAGGATCGGTTGCATAAGCCAAGTCGTAAGCCGCTTGAATGCCGTCTAAAGATACCGCAACACCACATGGGTTGGCGTGTTTTACGATCACACAAGCAGGTTTCGCGAATGATTTCACGCATTCAAGCGCAGCATCAGTGTCGGCGATGTTGTTATAAGAAAGTTCTTTACCTTGCAGCTGTTTAGCTGTTGAAACAGATGCTTCAGTTGCCGCTGGGTCTACATAGAATGCAGCCGATTGATGCGGGTTTTCACCGTAACGTAAATCTTGTGCTTTGTTCAATTGTGTATTGAACGTACGCGCAAATTTGTCTGCTTCGCCTTGTTCTTTACCTACGCGAGCGCCTAAGTAAGATGCGATCATGCCGTCGTATTGTGCAGTATGTTCAAATGCTTTCACTGCCAGGTCAAAACGGGTTGCGTATGACAGGCTGCCTTCAGCTTTAAGCTCGGCAATAACAGTCGCATAGTCAGATGCGTTGACGACGATACCGACAGACGCATGGTTTTTCGCCGCAGCACGAACCATGGTTGGACCACCGATGTCGATGTTTTCAATCGCATCTGGCAGGGTGCAGTCAGGTTTTGCAACCGTTGCTGCAAATGGATAAAGGTTCACTACCACCAAATCGATTGCATCGATGTTGTGTTCTGCCATTACAGCTTCGTCTAGACCGCGACGAGCCAGAATGCCGCCATGAATTTTAGGATGTAAAGTTTTTACACGACCATCCATCATTTCTGGAAAACCGGTGTGCTCTGAAACTTCAACTACAGCGATATTGTTGTCTTTAAGCAACTTATATGTACCGCCTGTAGATAAAATTTCTACCCCAAGAGCCACTAGATTTTGTGCAAATTCAACAATTCCAGTTTTGTCAGAAACAGAGATTAAAGCGCGTTTAATAGTCATGATTTTCGTCACAGTTATCAAAAAACAGATTAAAACATTAGCAAAATGCGGTTAAAAAAAATGCCCACGAAAGCCGCGAGCATTTTATCATTTATTCACTCATTAAACCGTGAGCTTTTAACTTTTTACGTAAAGTACCACGGTTTAAGCCTAGAATCTCGGCAGCACGTGTCTGGTTACCACGTGTATATTCTAGAACTACAGATAAAAGAGGTTTCTCCATTTCTGCTAGCACCATGTCATACACCTGAGAAGGTTGCTCGCCTTGCAATTGAGCAAAGTAATGGCGAACTGCGCGATCTACGTGAATACGAAGAGCGACATCAGATTGTGCAGTAAAAATAGGAGATTTGCTATTCATGCGAATTAATCCGAAAAATCAAATATCACTTGGGTAAAGTGATATATAAATGTGGTCTATAAATAAATGAACCCCGTTTTAGATCCTAAAACGAGAGTTCTAAAACTGGAACATTTAGCTTGCCACAACTCACAGCGCTGGTCGAAAAATAAGCGTAACAATAGATTAATAATTGTTACAGACCAAAAATCGAAACGAAAAAACCTGCTCAATACGCGTTATTGAAAATAAGGCGCATTCTGCGAGTTTCTATTTGTTTTGAATTACTGAGGAGTATGCAGCACTAAGCTTACGTGGCGCGTATCATACCATTGTCTTAGAAAAAGTGAGCAAGAAAACTGCACTTTTTTTACATTTTTTTTTAATTTTTAAGGCTTGATAATTTCTAAATTATAGGTATCAAAGCTTTTTCGGGTCACTGGCAGCTGAATTTCAAACTTGAATGGGGTATTTTTGGGAATCCGCTCAATGCTGGCCAGACTTTTAATTAAATACTCTTTCGGTTCGAGTACATAGGTCGCCACTTCTTCATTATCATCTTTTAAGGTGATTTTCAGTTTTGGCAATACCAGACTCTTGTCATGAAAATTGATCAGCTCGCCGGAGAACAAGGTATGTTCATGGTCATAGCGTTTCACCCGCACACGGTTAATTGAAATCAGGCTGTACTGCTTTTCAAAGGTTTCACAGTTAAACAGCTGGCAGACCCCGTTAAAAGCCACAGTCAGGGCAGGGCTGTTGTTCATGAATTTCGGGTTAAACCATAGAATCTGGAAAATCAGCAAACCGACCAGACTAAAATTGACAATACCCCACAGCGTGTAATAGCCCGCACCATGTTTCTTGCGTTCTTGCTGCAGTTCATTTTCAGACAGATTCATCGAGGGAATACTGGCAATTGGTTCAGTGCTGAAATAATTCAGATTGTTTAAGTAGGTCTTTAAATCAATATTGGAATGTTCAACCTTACGGTCAAAAATATCCAGCAGATGGGTTTCATGTGTGTCGTCAAAAGCCAGACCATGATCGGCCAGAACCGGCGAACTGACCTGTCCACCAGTAAAACCGTTGTATTCGAGCTGGGTTGGCGCAGGCTTTGGCTGCACCAGATGCGAGAGCGCATTAAAGGTAGAGGCACATTTGGGACAGCAAACCATGCCCTGAGCCACTGTAAGCTGTGCAACAGAAACTTTATAGGTGGTTAAACACTCGGGGCACTTGGTCTGCTTTTCACTCATAAGATCTATAGAGGTTGATTAATGCGGCTGGCGCTTCCCGGAAATTCGGCACCAGTTTTCTTCACGTTTTTCGACCTCTAATATATCAAAAAATTCAGAATAAACACTAGAAACTTCAGCAACTTGCTCTTCGATTACACCTGCAAGTGCGAACTCTCCCTCAGATTTGGTTAAAGTTGCGAATTCAGGCGCAAGCATCATTAACGGGCCAGCCAGAATGTTGGCAACCAGTACATCGGCTTTCTGATCTTTTAAGGTTTCATTAAACTCTTCAGGCAGACCGACAAACAGACGATCCAGTACGCCATTCAATTCAGCATTTTGCTGGGTGGCTAAAACCGCTTGTGGGTCAATATCAGTGGCATAGACTTTTTTCGCACCTAAAAGTAGGGCAGCAACACCTAAAATGCCAGAACCGCAACCATAGTCGATGACGATTTTATCTTTAACATCGGTTTTACCTAACCATTGCAGGCACAGGAACGTTGAGGCATGGTTACCGGTACCAAAGGCCAGACCCGGATCCAGTTTAATATTCACCGCATCTGCTTCAGGGGGCTCTAGCCATTCCGGTACAATCCAGAATTTTTCAGCAATCTGGATTGGCTCGTAATAATCCATCCATGAGCGTTCCCAGACCTGATCTTCCAGGAATTCGCTACGCATTGGTGCATCTGGCAGTTGAGTGTGAATGAAAGTTTCCAGCGCAGCCACATCAATTTCTTCGTTTTCGTCCTGTGCATAAATACCGGTCACAATCACCTTGTTCCACAGCGGTGTTTCGCCTGGAAGTGGTTCAAGCAAGTCCTGATTTTCAGCATCATCCAGCGTTACACTCACGGCGCCAAGTGAGCTGAGTAATGTTTCAGTAAAGTCGACTTGAGCTTGATCAACAGTAATATGTATTTGTAACCACTTCACAGGAATAACCTAATTTGTTTTTTCAAAAGGATATTGTAGCGGAAGGCAATCGGTTTCGCCTACCAATGTACAAAATAAAAAGGATGCCAGCGCGACATCCTTGGGTGAAAAAGTACTTAACTGTTTGCCACCACAGGCTTGGGTTCGGCAATCGGCACAAAGCGGTTTAATAACATGCCAAAGATGGCGGCGAAGATATACATGAAAATAGAATAGACTGCCGCCGGCATGGCCACGGTTGAACTGGCCATAACGGTTAAGGCAATGGTCATGGCAAGCGTGCTGTTATGAATCCCAATTTCAAAGGCACTGGCGCGGGCCTGGGCGCTATTAATCCCAAACAGGCGTGGGACGAAGTAACCAATCACCAGACTGGAAATACAGAACAGTGCGGTAGCCAGGCCAATATCACCAATATAATTCAGGATATTGTGTCGCTCCTGCACAATGGCCCCAATGATAATTAAAATCAGAAAGATCACTGCAAAAATCCGTAAGGGCTTGTTCAGTTTCTCGGTCAGTCGCGGGGCATAATGACGAATTAACATGCCAATAATCACCGGCACAATAATAATCCCGAATACCTGCAAGATTTTACTGAATTGCAGGCCAATGCTTTGGTCAGCCTGTAAAAAGTGGGCAATTGCGAAATTGACGATAATGGGTAAGGTCAGTGCTGCAATCACCGAGTTAATTGCGGTTAAGGTAATGTTGAGCGCCAGATCGCCCTTAAATAAATAACTGAACAGGTTGGCGGTACTGCCACCCGGCGAAGCAGCCAGCAGCATCATGCCGACGGCCAGTAACGGCGGTAGTGCCAGAATTTTACATAATAAAAAGGCAATCCCGACCAGCAATACCAGCTGGCAAAATAGTGCGACCAGGACTGCTTTGGGGTGTTTGGTAACGCGTGCGAAATCTTTGGGCGTGAGTTCCAGCCCCAGCCCAACCATAATAATGGCCAGCGCCAAGGGCAGCATAACGGTAATAATGCCTGAATCCATATGACCTTCCTGTCAAATTTATCCTTGTGAGAAAAGACAGTTGCTTCATGCAAAATATCTTTTACTGTTTATTCAAATTACTCTATGACTTTCTGTTTTACCGAATTTAACGGCATTCGTCTAGCCAGTAAATGTCCAAAGATCAAGGCAAACATATACATGAAGATGGTGTAAATGGCGGCAGGAATGGCAATCTGGGGGCTTTGTAGTACCGACAGTGCCAAGGTTAAAGACAGCGCGGTGTTATGAATACTCATAAAGAAACCGCAGGAGCGTGCCTGCTGTTCGGGAATGTTCATCAGCTGTGGCAGCACATAACCAGCCACCAGACTGACAAAAGCATACAGGGCGGTGGCCAGTCCAACCTGTTCCATATACTGCGCCAGCTGATAGCGCTCCTGAAAGAGCGCGAAAAAGAACAGGGCAAAAATAAAATATACCGACATGCGTCGAATTGGTTTACTCAGCCGTTTGGCCAGCTCTGGAAAAGAGGAGCGAATGGCCATCCCTAAACAGACTGGTACTAAAATTAGCAGGAAGGTATAGGCAATCCGCTCAATTGGCATGTTAATTTCGGTCTGATCGGCCATGAAATAGCGCATGGCAATGCTAATGATAAAAGGCAGGGTTAAAATGGCCATCACCGAATTGATAGCGACCACGACAATATTCAGGGCTACATCGCCTTTATAGACATAACTGAACAGGGCAGAGGTGGAACCACTAGGGGTAGCTGACAGCAGCATCAGGCCCACCGCCAGCAAAGGAGGCAGTTCTAAAAACAAGCAGAGAATAAATGCCAGTCCAACCAGCAAGACCTGCCGGGTAAACAAGGCAATAAAAATGACTTTCGGTTGCTGATTGACCCGAATAAAATCTTTAGGGCTGAGTAGCAAGCCCAAACCCATCATTAATACCGCCAAGGTTAGCGGTAGAAAGAAGGTAAAAATGCCGCTTTGCATGGCATCATCCTATTTAATTCTTATTTTCCCCAGTTTCAGTGTAATTGAGTTGAGTTTTAAATCAACCATAAAAATAATAAAAACAGCCATTTACTTGGTAATAAATGGCTGTTTTCTTGATTGAGTTCACATATTTTAGCTAGATGTGAATCGGGTTGGAGTTTACATTTGAGCAGGACGCGGCGGGGTAAATCCAAGGGCACATTTACCACGAACTTCTGCACCGGAAATGGTTGCCGTGGTTGCATTCATGTCTTGGCCACAGGTGGTATACAGTGCAGCTTCATCACCCTGAATATCGAGTTTTCTGTCTGCCGGGAAGAACTGTGGCTGGCAGGTACCGTTCCAGATAATGCCACGATAGGCAAAGCTGACAGCAGCACCTTGAGATTTGCCTTTACAGACATTCTGATAGCGCTGTGAATCGTACACTTTTTCAACTTTGTCATTTGCCTGTACAGCTGCAAATGGAGATAAACATAAACCGCAGAGGATGGATGAGAGGAGTATCTTCTTATTCATAATTCGTACCTGTGCTTGTTTGTAATGAGTACATGATTTAGGATAAAAAATAATCAAAATAAAACAACCTATATCTGGTTAATTTTTAATATGAAATGTTTTTATTTGCGGTATATCTGCAACGTTCATTTACATTGCCAGGCGATCAATCAGGTGAAAAACCACGAGAAAATCCAAATAAAATTGACTTAATCTGTCAACTTATACGCCGGCTTTTGCTATAATATTCTGTCATTTCTTTTTATCTCTCAATTTACCACTATGCATTATCCTAAAGTTTACGATGTCATTGTTATCGGCGGCGGTCACGCGGGTACGGAAGCGGCTTTGGCTGCGGCGCGTATGGGCCGACAAACCTTGCTCTTAACTCATAACATTGAGACTTTGGGGCAGATGAGCTGTAACCCGGCCATTGGTGGTATTGGTAAATCGCATCTGGTGCGTGAAATTGATGCCTTGGGCGGTGCGATGGCGCTGGCTGCCGATAAAGGCGGGATTCAATTCCGTATTCTGAACTCGCGTAAAGGTGCTGCAGTGCGTGCCACACGTGCACAGGCTGATCGGGTTCGCTATAAAGCTGCCATTCGTGAGACTTTGGAAAACCAGGCCAATTTGGATATTTTCCAGCAAGCGGCGGATGACCTGATTGTAGAAGGCGATACCGTTAAAGGTGTGGTCACCCAAATGGGCATTCGCTTTGATGCTAAAACGGTAGTATTGACTGCCGGGACCTTCCTGGGTGGTGTGATTCACGTCGGTCTGGAAAAATCCAGCGGTGGTCGTGCCGGTGATCCACCCTCTATTTCTCTGGCACACCGTTTACGTGAATTGCAGCTGCCGGTGGGCCGTTTAAAAACCGGGACTCCACCGCGTATTGATGCACGTTCAGTTGATTTTTCGGTGATGACGCCGCAGCCGGGTGATTTCCCGTCTCCAGTGATGTCATTTATGGGCGATGCGTCGATGCATCCTGAACAGGTTAACTGTTATATCACGCATACCAATGAAAAAACCCATGACATTATTCGTGGTGGTTTGGATCGTTCGCCAATGTATACCGGCGTGATTGAAGGGGTAGGTCCACGTTACTGTCCTTCGATTGAAGATAAAATTCACCGTTTTGCCGACAAAGATTCGCACCAAGTGTTCTTGGAGCCTGAAGGCTTAGATACCCACGAGCTGTATCCAAACGGTATTTCAACTTCACTGCCTTTTGATGTGCAGTTTGAATTGGTACGCTCAATCCGTGGTATGGAAAATGCCCATATTCTGCGTCCGGGTTATGCGATTGAATACGATTATTTCAACCCGCAAGCGTTGAAATTCACTTTGGAAACCAAAGCGATTAATAACCTGTACTTTGCCGGTCAAATCAACGGTACCACCGGTTATGAAGAAGCTGGTGCGCAAGGTCTGCTTGCAGGTTTGAACGCTGCACGCCGTGCCTGGGATCAGGAACAGTGGACGCCAAAACGTGATGAAGCGTATATGGGCGTACTGGTTGATGACCTGATTACCTTGGGAACCAAAGAACCGTACCGTATGTTCACCTCACGTGCTGAATACCGTTTAATGCTGCGTGAAGACAATGCGGATCAGCGTTTAACTGCAATTGGTCGTGAACTGGGTCTGGTGGATGATGCACGCTGGAATGCTTACTGTGAAAAAATGGATGCAGTTGAGCGTGAGAAAGGCCGTTTACAGCACTTGTGGGCTGCGCCAAATAACCCGATGGGTAAAAAATTCGTTGAAATGACGGGTGCAGACCTTTCTAAAGAGTGTTCTGCAATTGACCTGCTAAAACGTCCAAACATCACTTTTGCGCAAATTGCCGAACTGACTGGTTCAGAAGTATCGCAGCAAGTCGGTGACCAGATTGAAATTGCGGTGAAATACGAAGGGTATATCAACCGTCAGCATGAAGATGTAGCGCAGATGAAACGTCTGGAAGAAACCAAAATCCCGGCTGATTTTGATTATGACGGCGTATCTGGTCTGTCGCGTGAAATCACCATGAAGCTGAAACAGGTATTGCCGGAAACTCTGGCACAGGCCAGTCGTATTCCAGGCGTGACTCCTGCGGCAGTTCAATTGGTGATGATCACCATTCGTAAAAATGCCCAAGCCCGTAAATCTGCTTAAAAGATCCTAATTTGTGAAAAAGCCCGCGGTTGAGATCGCGGGCTTTTTTATGTGCTGAATAAATAAAGTGGAAATTGAGTTTAAGAAAAAAACAGATTTAAGCTGCAGATCTTATGATTTCACAGATGATATTGGAAGCGTTACAGTCATCTTATCCAAACAGAGAGGAGTGCACGATGACCTTAAAAACCATTCGTTATAATACGGCTGAACTGGCATGCTAACGGCAATCGCATCCTGTTCAACTTCCCTAAAATCAGCAGCGATAACAACAAAATTGAAAAGAAAATAAGTAAATGTTAGGTCCCAGACTTGGGACCTTTTTTATTCATTGATTTGATGCACAGCGTCAGACACTTCTGCCGGCTCAATCTGTACCAGTTTTTTGCCAAAACTGCGCAGCCACCACACCAGTTGCGAGGTAAACGGCACATTGGAAATGACCTGATACAAGCCATTGTCCAGCTGGATAATCTGCTGGTCTTTGCTTAAACGGGTTTCTTCAAAATAATGTGCATCGGCTTCTGACATGGTCAGTTTCAACTCGATATTTTCAGTCGGCTTGCTGTAATCGACTCTAAAGCCCAGCGCGCCGGATTCAATATAGGCATCAATATCAAAATTAACCGGATGCAGGGCGCGGGAATTTAATACCTCCGCCGATTTAAAGCGATGCAGGGCAAAGGTCTGAATATCGGTTTTGTCGTGTCGGGTGCAAATCAGATAAATCACTGCACCTTTTTGTACCAGTGCCAGCGGATTCAGAATATAGGTTTTCTCTTCCGAAGCCGTGGTACGTGGATGGTAAACACATTCCAGCTGTTTATCCTGCAATAAGCCTTCATAAATGGCCTGTTGTGCGCTTTTATCGACCACTGGCGGAATCAGCGGCTGAATGGCCGGCACAATCCGCACCCGGTTAATCCACTGGCGGACATTGTTCTGGGTCGACAGGCTGCGCCGTGCCAGATCAAACCATGGAGTCATTTCCTCAATCAGGCTAGGTGGTAACAGATGTTTGAGATGTTCTTCCACCATCATAAAGGTGACTGCCTGTGAGCTGGTCATGTGCGGCAGGCTTTGTAGCGGTGCATCGGAGCGCCAGCGCCAGCCTTGCGGGACGGTGCCATTATTTTCAATCGGGAAGCGCTGCGAAATCTGGTTTAAATCACGCTGGATGGTACGTAGGCTGATATCAATGCCTTCACGTTGCAGAATTTCCTGTAATTCACGGGTGCCCATCCATTTTCCGGTAGAAAGGCGGGACAGGATTTGCCACTGGCGATAGAGGCTATTGGACGTTTCTTTTTCTTGTGTCGACATATTGGAATCAGCGCTGAGATAAATATTGGAGAGTACATGGCTATAGTCCACACAATAAGAAATGTCATGCTTTTTGGCAAGTGGCAGGCACGAGGTCTGGCGATAAATTGATACAAGATGAAGCAAAATAAGATTTGTTTTATCTGTACAGATCGGCGATAAAGAAAGAGTGAATGCTAAGTCACAATTATTGGCACTGGAATTGCTTATATAAAATTAGAAAGGATAACAATGATGAGGTTTGTATGCTGAAAGAAAATCAAGATACAAATTCAATAGATACAATAACATCAGACCATCTTTTAGAGCGGGTGCAGGTCTCGGTGACCGATATTTCGCTGCCGCAGCAAAAATCATCTGTATTATTCGAACAATTGAAATCTGAATTTTTTAATGAATTGTCGGGCGAACAGAGCCTTGCCGATAGTGCCGCGCAGAAAATCGAACAATGGCTGACCCAGCACAGTTTAGAAGAACTGACAGCACTGAATGATGCCGCCAAAGCACATTTTCTGTATCAGGGAATTACCTTTACCGTGTATGGCGATCAGGAAGGCACCGAGCGCACCATTCCTTTTGATATTATTCCGCGGGTTATGGCCCGGCAGCAATGGAATACAGTGGCCTTGGGCTGTGCCCAGCGTACCCGGGCGCTAAATCTGTTTTTACATGATATTTATCATCAACAGGATATTCTAAAAGCCGGTATCGTACCGGAACTGCAGGTGCTGACCCACGAAGCCTATCAGCCACATATGCTTGGTCATGGTCTGAAGGGTAAGGTCTATAGTCAGATTAGTGGCATTGACATTATTCGTGATCAGCACGGTGAATTTTTTGTGCTGGAAGACAATTTAAGAACGCCATCGGGTGTGTCTTATATGCTGGAAAGCCGCAAGATTAGCCAGAAACTGATTCCAGAGCTGTATCAGCAGAATAATATTCAGGGCATTGAGCATTATCCACAGCTTTTAAAAGAAATTCTGGCCGAAAATGCCTATGTCGATCAGCCTTTTATTGTGGTGCTGACCCCGGGGCGCTATAACAGTGCCTATTATGAACATGCATTTTTAGCCCGTGAGATGGGTGTACCTTTGGTAACATCGAGTGACCTGTTTGTATTAAATGACAAGGTTTATGTGAAAACGGTGCGGGGCAAACAGCAGGTTGATGTAATTTATCGCAGGGTAGATGATGCATTTTTAGACCCGCTCTGTTTCAGACCGGACAGCACCCTGGGTGTGCCGGGCCTGATGTCGGCCTATTTACAGCATCACGTCGTCATCGCCAATGCGCCGGGTACCGGGGTGGCCGATGACAAATCCATTTATCCTTATGTCGATAAAATGATTCATTTCTATTTGGGTGAACAACCAATCTTAAATAATGTCCCGACCTATCAATGCCGCGAAGCAGATGATCTGGCCTATGTGCTGGAACATCTGGAACAGTTGGTAGTGAAAGAAGCACAAGGTTCAGGTGGATATGGCATGCTGATTGGTCCTCAAGCCTCCGAGGAGCAACTGGCCGAGTTTAAAATGAAAATTCTGGCCGCACCGCAAGCCTACATTGCCCAGCCGACCCTGAATCTGTCGGTGAGTCCGACCTTAACCGAACAGGGCATTGCCGAACGGCATATTGATTTACGTCCTTTTGTGCTCAGCTCGCCTTATCGTACTGAAATTGTTCCCGGTGGCTTAACCCGTGTGGCCATGCAGGCCGGTTCGCTGGTGGTCAATTCATCTCAAGGTGGTGGCATTAAAGATACCTGGGTGGTTGATCCCTTACATTCATAACAACTCCCAAGGAGAATCATGTGATTTTACTGAGTCGTAATGCACAGCAGATTTTCTGGTTGGGTCGTTATTTGACCCGCATCCAGTATTTATGCAGTCAGTTTCCATTTAAATATAATGATGATGCCTTGCAGTATGCACACGCCTTCTGTTTGCCAGCCTTTGATGCGGCATCTTTAAATGAGCTGATTCTAAATCCGGAACAGCCCGCCTCTTTTCATCAGCAGTTTCAGTATGCCAAAGATAATATTCAGGATTTACGCGGGGTCTTGTCGGCACATGCCTATGCCGAATTAAACCAGTACATTAAAAATGCCAAAGAAAATCCGGCCTATATCTGTGATGTGGTCGGAGATTGTCATGAAGTCTTAGAAGCTGAAGCATCTGATATTTTTCTGTTCTTTAAATTGGGCCAGCATCTCGAGCAACTGGACCGGCAATTGCGCTTAAAGCAGGATATTCAGGGCACGGTCTATTATATTGAAGTGGTGGTGGGATTATTGACCCAAGCCGGCTGGGATTCTTTATCCGAAATCTGGATGAAGCTGAAGCAGCAGCCCGACAGCATGCATTTTTACCAGTTTAGTGACCATATCCAGCAACTGTTCGAGGCCGATGCATGAGGCTCATGATTAATCACCAGACCCATTATCATTATTCGGCACCGGCCTGTAACAGTATTCAATATATTAAAATGACCCCGCCGAACAATGCCCATCAACAGGTTCATCATTGGGCGATTAGTGTGCCAGGGGAATCCGAGATTAAACAGGATGCTTTTCAGAATATCTGGATGACCAGCACCCAGCGCTTTAGCTATCAAAGTCTGAGTATTATGGCGCAGGGCATTGTCGAGTTGCGTCCGCAGATGCGATGGGGCCTGCAAGATCAGCTGAATCCCTATCTATTTTTACAACCAACAGCCAGCACGCTGTGCAGCCCTGAAATGCAGTGTTTTGCACGGCAGTATGTGTTGCAGGTGAATCGTGACAACCTGATCCGTTTGTCAGAAGCGATTTTAAGCCATATGCCATACCGTCCGGCCCAAACTTCGGTGCAGACCACCGCCATTGAAGTCTTTCAGGCCAAACAGGGCGTCTGTCAGGACCATGCCCATGTGCTGATTGCCATGTGTAAATCTTTAGGCATCCCGGCACGTTATGTTTCCGGTTATTTATATAGCAGCAACAGTTCACATCTTGCCAGCCATGCCTGGGTAGAGGTATTTTTAGAACAGCACTGGTACTGTTTTGATGTCAGCAATCTGGCTTTTCAGCCAGACTCGCATGTCTATCTGGCCGTCGGGCGGGATTATTGGGATGTGGCGCCGGTCCGTGGCGTAAGAGAAAAAGGCGGCATCGAGCACATGCAGACCATGGTGCAGGTTCTGGCCTGCTAAGTAATGGATGACAATTAAAAGGATAATGCTATGACGTATTGCTGTGCGCTGCGTTTAAAAGATGGTCTGGTGTTTATTAGTGATTCGCGTACCAATGCCGGGGTCGATCACATTTCGGTATTTCGCAAGCTGTATACCTTTGGCGTGGAAGGCGAGCGCCTGATTACCATTCAGACCTCGGGTAACCTGGCGACCACACAGGCAGTCATCGGTCATTTAAAAAATCATCTGACTTTAAACCAGGAACCGCATTTATATAGTGTCAAAACCATGTTTGAAGTGGCAGAATTGGTGGGTTGTTTGCTGAAAAAAGTCATTCAGGATGTCACTGACGATAAAGACGAGCAGCATAATTATTATTGCAATTTGCTGGTGGGTGGACAGATCAAAGGCGAGCCGATGCAGCTGTATCATATCTATCCACAAGGCAATTTTATTTGCGCCACGCGCGATACCCCATTTTTCCAGATTGGGGAAAGTAAATATGGCAAACCAATTCTTGACCGGGCCTTGCGTTACGATATGTCATTAGAAGATGCCTTGCGCTGCGGCCTGATTTCTTTTGATTCTACTTTACGTTCTAATGTGTCCGTGGGGATGCCGCTGGACTGTATGGTCTATCATAAAGACAGCCTGCATATTCCTTTGGGCAAACGCATTTACGAAGAAGACCCGTACTTTGAATATATCAGCAAGCAGTGGTCCGATACTTTAAGACGCGGGTTGCAGGAATTGCCGGTGCCAACCGAAGATTATTTGACTTAAAAGCTCAGTCCCTTTATTTTAATCAAGTTTTCCTTGAATGATAAATCCTTAAGAAAATCAAAAAATATTCGTACAGATCATGATGAGGACTTGAATATGTTTCAGCTTTGCTATGCCAGCCAGAGTACCTCGACGGCTGAAAATTTACTGCAAGATTTACGCAATATTCTGATCGAAGCGCGCAATGCTAATACCCAGCATCAGGTATCGGGTGTGCTGTGCTATGCAGAGGGTTATTTTTTTCAATGTCTGCAAGGTGATGAACAGGCCGTTCAGGAAATTTTTGCCGGGATTGTTGGTGATTCGCGTCATCAGAATATCCAGATTTTTACCGAGAATCATGTTGCCCAGCAGCGTTTTCAGGATTGGGCCATGAAATATGTGATGCGTAATAGCGAGATCAAAGCCTATTTTCAGCAACTCGGTCATGCGCAATTTTTACCGCATCAATTAAATGCCACACAGGTTGATGGATTGCTTCAGGTGCTATATGAGGCGCTAAATCATTCGGTGGTAGATGAGGTGGCTTAAATCTGCTGCCTGCGTTATAAAAAGAATAAAAAAAGAACCTCCATTGAGATTCTCTTTTATTGAAAAGATTAAATAACTTTACGGTCCGGACGCTGGGTTAAGCGGCACAACAGCTCATAACCAATGGTGCCATTGGCTGCTGCGACATCATCCACTAATCGTTGCTTGCCCCAAAGCTCGACTTCCGTGCCTAACTGAACATCCAATCCAGTTACATCAATAGCAATCATATCCATGGCAACACGACCGACTACAGCTGCTTTTTGGCCTTTAATGGCGACAAAATTCTGCGCAAAGAAGGCACGTGGATAGCCATCACCGTAGCCAATGGACACAATAGCCAGTTGCATAGCTTTATCGGCAGTAAAGGTCGAGCCATAACCAACCTGTTCACCGGCCTGAATCTCATTTAAGGCAATAATTTCTGCGCTAAAGGTCATCACCGGTTTTAAATCTAGTGCATAAATATCTCGGTCTGCAAACGGAGTTGCGCCATAAAGCATGATACCGGGACGGACAAAATCAAAATGCAGTTCCGGATATTTATAAATAGCAGCAGAATTACAGCACGAAGCTAAAATCGGTGCGCAGTCGTTTTTTACTTCCAGAAACTGACGGATCTGTTCATCATTCAGTGGATGATCAGCATCTGCATTGGCAAAGTGCATCGCCAGAACACAGGTAAAGCCGGCCGATTTTAATTGCTGAATGACCTCTTTAATCACCTCAAGTTTAAAGCCCAGACGGTTCATGCCGCTGTTGAGCTTAACCCAGACTTTCAGGTTTTTAGAGATATAGGCATCTTTGTGCGCAATGAGCCATGTAACCTGTTCAGGCTGATGCACCACAATCTCGATATTCTGTTCAATGACAATTGGCATTTCATCTTTAGTGAACACGCCTTCAATCAGGGTGATGGGTTGCTGGAACCCCAGTTCACGAATTTCTAGTGCTTCTTGTAAACAGGCGACGCCAAAGGCATCGCTGTCTTGTAAGGCTGCTAAGCAGTCTTTAACGCCATGTCCATAAGCATTGGCTTTGACCATACTGACAATTTTGGCAGTTGGGGCAAGTTGTCTGACACGGTTTAAATTATATTGAAGCGCAGCGCGATCAATATAAACTGTAGCTTGGCGCACCCTTATTTACTCCTACAGGGTCATGGAAAGGCAATGATGGCTGAATTATTCATCATCATCGTACTGAGCATAAAACTCAGGGGAAAGGTTACTAAAGCGGGTGTATTGGCCTTCAAACGCCAGACGCACGGTGCCAATCGGGCCGTTACGCTGTTTACCAATAATAATTTCGGCAGTACCGGCTTCTTTAGATTCCTTGTTATAGACCTCATCACGGTAAATGAACATGATCAAGTCGGCATCCTGCTCAATCGCACCCGATTCACGAAGGTCGGACATTACTGGGCGTTTGTTGGGACGGTTTTCCAGCGAGCGGTTGAGCTGGGAGAGGGCAATGACCGGACACTGCATTTCTTTGGCTAAGGCTTTCAAGCTACGCGAAATTTCTGAAATCTCGCCGACACGGTTATCGCCCATGCCGGGTACTTTCATCAGCTGCAAATAGTCGACCATGATACAGCCGAGTTTGCCGCCGTGCTGTTTGGCAATCCGGCGCGCACGCGAACGTACTTCGGTTGGAGGGAGCGCTGATGAGTCATCAATATATAAATGCTTTTCCTGTAGCTGCAAGATGGTACCGGTGACTTTGGACCATTCATCGCCGCTGAGTTTGCCGGAACGTAAATTCCCCTGATGCACTTTGCCATACGAGGAAATCAGACGCATGGCAATTGAATCGGCTGGCATTTCCATGGAGTAAACCAGCGCCGGCAGGTCGTTATTGAACAGCACACTTTCGACCAGATTCATGGCAAAGGTGGTTTTACCCATCGACGGACGGGCCGCAACAATAATCAGGTCGCCGGCTTGCATCCCGGAGGTTTTATTGTCCAGCTCGACAAAGCCGGTGGTCAGACCGGTAATGTTGCCGTCCATTTGCGACAGTTCATTTAACTTGTCGAAGACATCGGCCACGACGGTATTAATGGCTTTCGGACCGGCATTTTTCTTGTTGTTATTGTGCTGCTCGGCAATCTGGAAAATATTGGTTTCAGCCAGGTCTAAAATTTCACTGACAGTACGGCCTTTGGTGTCATAGGCATTTTGCAGAATTTCCGAGCTGACTTTAATCATGTTTCTTAAGGTCGAAAACTCTTTAATTTTAGCCGCATAGGTTTCCAGGTTATAGAAACTCGATGGTGAATCGGCCATCAGCTGCATGAGATATTCTTCACCACCAATGGCATCAAGCAGATTGTGCTTGATCAGCCAGTCATTGACCAGAACTGCATCATAAGGCGAGTTTTCTTTGGCCAGGGTATCAATGGCACGGTAAATATATTTGTGTCGGGTGGCGTAGAAATCGGATTCCTGTAATACATCTCCGACCTGTTCCAGTGATTCGGCCACGGTCATGAGGGCAGCCAGAACGGCCTGCTCAATGGCCAGGTTATGTGGCGGGGTGCGAAACTCTTTGAGTGCACCGGAATCGTTGCTGGAACTCTCTGTTTTGACTGGAGTTGGTTTGGTGTTGGCCAGCGCCTGTGACATATAATTCCCTGATTTTAATACGATGAATACCAAATAAAACCGGTGGTCTTATAGCATGAATTCAATAAACGGTGTAATCACAAATCATACGCGCTCTGGCAAAAAAAGCGAGCAGATTTTAAGAACGGATAGCTTACAAAAAGGTGAGGAGATTTTTACAGAAATAAAAAAAAGAGCATGCCAAGGCATGCCCTTTTTTCTTGCGAGAAATTACTCAGATACGATAGTAACGAGAACTTCAGCAACAACATCATGGTGCAATTGGATTGCGATGTTGAATTCACCAGTGTGACGAAGCGCACCGTTTGGTAAACGAACTTCTGAACGGTCTACTTCTAAACCAGCGTTCGTTAACGCGTCAGCGATGTCACGAGTACCGATTGAACCGAATAATTTACCTTCGTCACCCGCTTTCGCAGTGATTACGATATTTACTTCGTTCAGTTGGTCAGCACGTGCTTGAGCAGCAGCCAATACTTCAGCTTCTTGCTTCTCAAGTTCAGCACGACGAGCTTCAAAAGCAGCAGTGTTTGCTTCAGTCGCAGCAACTGCTTTACCTTGAGGGATAAGGAAGTTACGGCCGTAACCAGCTTTAACTGATACTTTATCGCCTAATTTACCAAGGTTTTTAATGCGTTGTAATAAGATAATATCCACAGCTCAACCTCACTTATGATTGTCAGTGTAAGGGATCAACGCTAAGTAGCGAGCTTGTTTGATCGCAAGCGCTAATTGACGTTGGTAACGAGCTTTAGTACCTGTAATACGGCTAGGAACGATCTTGCCGTTTTCAGTGATGTACTGTTTTAAAGTATCGATATCTTTGTAGTCGATGTACGTAACGTTCTCAGCTGTAAAGCGGCAGAACTTGCGACGACGGTAAAAACGTGCCATTGATGTTCTCCTTATGCTTCAGCAGAGTCTTGGTTAACTTGTTGTGCTTCTTCACGTTGAGCTTTACGCGCACGTTTTTCTTCAGCACTCTTAGCCAGTAAAGACTCTTCAGTGATAGCGTTTTCACGACGGATGATTAAGCTACGAAGGATCGCGTCGTTATAACGGAACAATTCTTCAAGTTCATCAAGAGTCGTTTGACCACATTCAACGTTCATTAAAATGTAGTGCGCTTTGTGAATTTTGTTAATTGGGTAAGCCAATTGACGACGGCCCCAATCTTCTAAACGGTGAATTTGACCTTCAGCTTCTTTGATGTGAGTCAGGTAACGTTCTACCATACCCACAACTTGATCGCTTTGGTCTGGGTGTACCAAAAGTACGATTTCGTAGTGACGCATTGTCAGCTCCTTACGGTTTATGCAGCCCCTGACCAAATAGCCAGAAGCAAGGAGTCACAACCAGGGTTGTGTCGCAAAATTGCGAAGCGTGAATTTTAGTGCTTTTGCTAACGAAATACAAGCCATTGAACAAAGAGCTTGATCACTTATTTCAACAAAAGAGTGAGGTGGGGGAATTATGGTAATAAGCTTACTAATAGAGAGTAAGTATCTATAAATCAGAAAAAGAGATCGAAGAAAAGAAAACTGGAATTAGAAGGGGAGTCCCATCTTAAAAGATAGAGAGGGCTCTATCTTTTAAAAGAGGATGATTGAATTTGCAGGAGCTTGCGCAGTAATGCTGAAGCTTAAACTGATCACGGTAATTAAAATTACAGAGAACAGGAAAAAGCGTTTTGCCCACAGCTGATCATTTTCTGCTTTAAAGCCGAGGATGGCAATGTACAGCCAGTAAATACACAGGGCATTTAAAATCAGCAGATATAACCAGTTGGCATATCCAAATACAAATAAGGCATTCATGACCACTGTAAACAGAATCACATAAATTAGCGACTCTACTTTGGTGCGATACACAGAACGCGCCACAGGTAAAATTGGAATACCTGCATTTTTGTAGTCATCGAAGCGGTAAATGGCAATCGCCCAGGAATGCGGCATTTGCCACAGTGCATAGCCCAGAAAAATAATCAGGGCAGCCAGGTCAAACTGGTTTGCAACCGCAGTATAACCAATAACCGGTGGGCTTGCGCCCGAAATACTACCAATAATGGTCTGATGAATGGTGGTGCGTTTGGTCCATAAGCTATAAAAGCCGACATAAACTACAAAACCAATCACGGCAAAAAGGAAAGCGTACGCATTTACCCCAAACCATAAAATGCTAAAACCCAGTACACCCAGTACTAAAGCAAACGCTAAAGCAACCGGAACTGAAATGGTTTTTTTTACCATCGCACGATTTTGTGTACGTTGCATTTTTTGGTCGATGTCTTGGTCAATTACGTTATTAACCACACATCCAGATGCCACTACCAGGGTAGTGCCCAGAAGGGTAAGAAGCAGGAGAAGGAAATCTACAGAACCTTGAGTGGCTACAAAGTAGCCACCCAAAGTGGTAACGAAGTTACCGAAGAGAATTCCTGGCTTAGTCAGGAATAAATACTTTTTCAGCATGACAACCAGTTTAGATCATCATGTTGTAGTGAAGGTAGTTCATAATCCATACTGAACCGACTAACAGAATAGCGATACAGAGGATTGTATAAATAAACGCAATCACGTTCCAGCGTTGTTCTGAAGACGAGTTCATGTGCAGGAAGTAAACTAACTGTACAAGAACCTGAGCAACCGCAGTAATCGCAATAACTGTGACCAGCAGACTGCGGCTAAAACCACCTGCCATAACCATACCAAAAGGAATAACGGTTAAAATAACAGACAGGATAAAGCCAACAGAGTACTGCTTGAAGTTACCGTGTGATGCGCCAGCAGCGTTGTGATCGTGACCCATTATAGAACTCCCATCAAGTAAACGACGCTGAATACACAGATCCATACGATGTCAAGGAAGTGCCAGAACAAGCTTAGGCAAGCAAGACGACGCATGTTAGGTAGAGTCAAACCATATTTCTTGATTTGAATCATTAACACGATCATCCATACCAGACCAGAAGTAACGTGAATACCGTGCGTACCAACTAAAGTAAAGAACGCAGATAAGAACGCACTAACGCTTGGGCCATGACCAGCGTGAACTAAATGATTGAACTCATATAGTTCCATGCCAATAAAGATCGCACCGAAGATCCATGTGATGCCTAACCAAGTTAAAACTTTAGCAACATCTTTTTTGTATGCAGCCAGAACTGCAAAACCAAAGGTTACTGAAGAGATCAGCAGGGCGAAGGTTTCAGTTAAAACGAAACCTAAAGACTCGCCAAAAAGATCTTTTGCACTTGGAGTACCAACTGGAACGTGGCTGCTTAATACAGCGAATGCAATGAAGAGTGTACCGAAAATGATCAAGTCACTCATCAAGTAAGTCCAGAAACCAAAGACAGTGATGTCAGTATCATCGTGATGATGATGCTCATCGTGTCCGTGGTTGTCGTGATGAAGTACCTCAGCCATTGTCTTAGTCCTTCTTCAAGTGTTTTTCAAGTAAGGCATAACGTTCGTTTTCAATGCGTTCTACTTCTGCTGCAGGAACATAGTAGTCCACTTTCTTCGTGAACGAGCTCACGATGAACGAAATGATAGACGCGATAAACGTTACAACTACTAACCACCAGATGTGCCAGATAAGTGCAAAGCCCATTACTGTGATAAACATAGCAATCACAAAGCCCGCAGCACGGTTGGTTGGCATGTGGATGTCTTCGTACTTCGCTGGTTTCGCGTAAGCTACGCCATTCTCTTTGTCAGTCCAGAAAGTATCAATGCCATTGATCTTTGGAAGATGCGCAAAGTTATAGAACGGAGCAGGAGATGAAGTCGCCCATTCAAGGGTACGGCCATCCCAAGGGTCGCCAGTGTGATCAAGACGCTGGTTACGTTGCAAGAAGCCAACAATGATTTGCATCAAGAAGCATGCAATACCAATGGCGATCATTACCGCACCCACCATCGCGATCATGACATATGGGTCCCAATCTGGGTTGTCATATGTGTTCAGACGACGCGTCATACCCATGAAACCAAGGATATACAGCGGCATGAACGCAAAGTAGAAACCTAAGAACCAGAACCAGAATGCAGCTTTACCCCAAGTTTCATTCAGTCTCCAACCAAACATTTTTGGCCAGTAGTAAATGATACCTGCGAACATCGCGAATACTACACCACCAATAATTACGTTATGGAAGTGAGCAATTAGGAATAAAGAGTTGTGTACCAGGAAGTCCGCTGGTGGAACTGCCATTAATACACCTGTTAAACCGCCGATACCGAAAGTCACAAGGAAGCCAAGTGTCCAAAGCATTGGGGTAGTGTAGGTAATACGACCCTTGTACATGGTGAATAACCAAGAGAAGATTTTCACACCAGTAGGAATCGCAATAATCATGGTCATGATACCGAAGAACGCGTTAACGTTGGCACCTGCACCCATGGTAAAGAAGTGGTGAACCCATACAACGAAAGACAATACAGTAATTGCTACAGTTGCATACACCATTGATTTGTAGCCGAACAACGTTTTGCGAGCAAAAGTCGCAGTTACTTCTGAGTAAATACCAAATGCTGGTAATACCAAGATATAAACTTCAGGGTGACCCCAAGTCCAGATCAGGTTTACATACAACATTGGGCTACCACCCATGTCGTTTGTAAAGAAGTGGAAACCGAAGTAACGGTCAAGCGTTAACATTGCAATTGTTGCAGTTAACACTGGGAATGAAGCAATGATCAGTACCGCTGTACATAAAGATGTCCAGGTAAAGATCGGCATGTCCATTAATTTCATGCCAGGCGCACGCATCTTGATGATGGTAACGAAGAAGTTAACACCCGTTAGAAGCGTACCTAAACCGGAGATCTGTAATGCCCAGATGTAGTAGTCCATACCTACGCCTGGAGAGTATTCAATACCGGACAGTGGAGGATAAGCCATCCAGCCTGTTGCAGCGAACTCACCAATTGCAAGTGAAACCATGATTAGACCCGCAGCACCAGCGAACAGCCAGAAGCTTAAAGAGTTTAATAATGGGAAGGCAACGTCACGAGCACCAATCTGTAAAGGTACAGAGATGTTCATCAAGCCTACTACAAGACCCATTGCCACGAAGAAGATCATGATCACACCGTGTGCGGTGAAGATCTGGTCGTAGTGCTCAGGGTGTAAATAACCTTCGCCACCACCTCGTGCAAGGAATTGCTGAAGACGCATCATGATCGCATCGGCGAAACCACGCAGCAGCATGACCACAGACACGATGATATACATGATACCAATTTTTTTATGGTCTACAGATGTGAACCATTCATTCCACAGGTACCCCCATTTCTTGAAGTAGGTAATACCCGCAACAAGAACGAGACCGCCCAGGATCATCATTACAACTGTAGCCTGTACGATTGGATCGTACGGAATTGCATCTAGTCCTAACTTACCAAACATGTCTTATTCCTCTACAGAAGCAGTCGCATGTTCAACGTTTACATGAGCTTCTGAAGCAGGCGCTTCAAGCGCAGTTTCAGCTTGAGCTGAATGGTCTGCACCATGGTAGTTACTCATGTATTTATTGATCACAGATTCAAACAAGCCTTGCTCTACAGAAGAGTAATAAGTCACAGGATGTGGCTGAGTCTTATAAGGACCTTCTGCTTCAGCAGTTGCAGCAAGTTTTTTCTCTAGTTCTGTTTTCGCATTACGAACCATTGCATCAATTTGTTTCTGTGAACGGTTACCGTCACGTAAAGATGCAAATTCAGCTTGATCTAGAACTGTTTTTTGAACAGCTTCAGGATTGATCGTTGTGCCTTGTCCAGCTTTAACCGCAGTTACCCATTGATCAAAATCAGCTTCAGTTACAGAGTGAGCAAGGAAGCGCATTTGAGAGAAACCGTAACCTGAGTAGTTAGACGAGAAGCCGCGGTATTGACCAGTGCTGTTCGCTAATAGGTTCAGGTGAGTCTGCATACCCGCCATTGCATAAATCTGACCAGACAATGCAGGGATAAAGAACGAGTTCATTGTAAAGTTAGATGTTAAACGAAGGCTTACCGGCGTTTGCTCTGGGAAGCGGATTTCGTTAACAGTCGCAATGTTCTGTTCTGGGTAGATGAAGATCCATTTGAATTGTTCGGCAATAACCTGAACAGTTAATGGAGCCTTATCTGACTCGATTGGACGGTATGGGTCATACTTGTGGGAACCCCACCAAGTTAACCAAGCTAAAATACCAATAATAATAACCGGGATACCCCAAACCACGATTTCAATCGCAGTAGAGTGTGCCCATGTTGGTTTATAGTCTGCATCTTTATTTGATGCGCGATATTTCCAACCAAACCATAATGCCATGATGATTGAAGGAATCACCACTAATAGCATCAAGTAGATCGCAGTCATCATCAGGTTCGATTGACCTTCAGCAACTGGACCTTGCGAGTTTAGAAGTACCATATCACCACCACACCCGGTTAAGAGTGCAGCCATCGTAGATAAAGACAATACAGCTAAAATCGTTTGTCTCATTTTACAACCTCGGTGAAGAGTCCCATTCCCTAATTTAATTATGGGATAGCGATTATAGTGTCGCATGATTGATAAGTATTTTTTTTGACGCAAAAATCCTTGTCAATCATGATACACCGCTACGTTGTAGGGCATTATGCCTGATATCGACAAACTAAGCTACTCAAAAAGCGGCTTTAAATGACTGTAATAAAAACCGATTCTGTCACTTAGAATTAACTTTTTTACGAAATATTTTTATTTGTATATCAATGTAATGAATAAAAAAGGGATGAAATTTCATCCCTTTTTTGATCTTTTATTTTTCTTGCTTTACGACTTTGGTTTTGGCCAGTTTGTCATGCAAAGTCTGACGTTTTTCACCCAAAGCGAAGATATAATCGGCAATTGTAATAAACGGCATGAATAACAGATTCAAAATAATGAAAACCAGGGTACGCAGGGCAAATACGCGGGTCAGGCCTACTTTGCTATGGTCTTCAGCATCGACAATCTTGATTTTGGTTAAACGTTTACCAATACTCTGTCCACTTTTGGCCAGCAGAAACGCCTGAATCCCGAGCATAATCAGCAGGTAAATAGCCATCATTTGCCAGGCATCGGCAGGAATCAGGCGAAACAGTTCTGACTGTAATTGCACGGCCTGATCAGAGCTGGTGGCTGACTGCATTTTCTGTTGCAGTTCAGACAGTTGATCAAACTGGTCCTGCGTTAAAAAGAAAGATGGAATGGCGGCAGCCGGTAACCACAGCAACAGGTCAATAATTTTCGCCAGTGCACGGGTGCCGATAGAGGCCAGTTCGGTTTGAGTGGCTTTTGCTTGCGGCTGGTTCAGGCTTGAATTGTTATAGCTGGCAGTATTCTGCGGCTGCTGAAACGGCGATGCTTCCGGTGCGGCCGGCGCAGGCTCGTAGCCTTCAGGTTGATATACAAGTTTACCTTGGGTGAGCTCACCTAAAGCTTTCCATTCTGTCATCCCTTGATGCCATGCAAGATCTGTCAGTAACACTTGCTGGCTGGCAAGCATCTGGTTCACTTGCTCCAGGGTATATGGACCGGCTTGTTGATTATTTCGTGCCAAGTAAATCTGCATAAAGTTTAAATCTCAAATCTATAAATAAAAAAGACCCAATGAATGGGTCTTTTTTAACATGTTTTATTAAGCTTGTTGAGCTTTTTCTTCAGCAAGGAAGAACCAGGTGTCTAATACTGAGTCTGGGTTCAGCGACACAGATTCAATCCCTTGTTCCATCAGCCATTTTGCCAGGTCAGGGTGATCAGAAGGACCTTGACCACAGATGCCGACATATTTGCCCGCTTTACGGCAAGCATGAATCGCCATCGACAGTAGGGCTTTTACCGCTGCATCACGTTCATCAAACAGGTGAGAAACAATACCTGAGTCACGGTCTAAACCAAGGGTTAACTGGGTCAAGTCGTTTGAACCGATTGAGAAACCGTCGAAGTGTTCAAGGAATTGCTCAGCCAACAGGGCGTTGGTTGGTAATTCACACATCATGATCACTTTCAGACCGTTTTCACCACGTTTCAGGCCATTTTGTGCCAGCAGTTCCATCACACGTTTCGCTTCAGCCACAGTACGTACAAATGGAATCATGATTTGTACGTTGGTTAAGCCCATTTCATCACGGACTTTTTTCAGTGCGCGACATTCAAGCTCGAAGCAGTCACGGAAGTTGTCTGATACATAACGGCTTGCACCACGGAAGCCTAGCATCGGGTTTTCTTCTTCCGGCTCGTATAACTTACCGCCAATCAGGTTGGCATATTCGTTTGATTTGAAGTCAGACATACGCACGATGACTGGCTTGTCTGCAAACGCGGCTGCCAGCGTTGAAATACCTTCCACCAGTTTTTCCACATAGAATTCAACTGGAGAAGTATAACCCGCAGTACGTGCCATTACGGCTGCACGTGTTTCACGTGGCAAGCTGTCAATATTCAGTAGTGCTTTTGGATGCACACCGATCATACGGTTAATGATGAACTCAAGACGTGCCAGGCCAATGCCTTCGTTTGGAATTTGCGCGAAGTCAAATGCACGGTCCGGGTTACCCACGTTCATCATGATCTTGAACGGCAGCGCAGGCATCGACTCGATTGAGTTACGTTGTACTTCAAAATCTAAAGCACCTTCGTAAATGAAACCGGTATCACCTTCAGCACAAGATACTGTCACTTCCTGACCGTCAGTCAAGACTTCAGTGGCATTACCACAACCCACAATTGCAGGAACACCTAATTCACGCGCAATAATCGCAGCGTGACAGGTACGACCACCACGGTTCGTGACAATCGCAGCGGCACGTTTCATCACTGGTTCCCAGTCCGGGTCGGTCATGTCAGAAACCAGTACATCACCGTCTTGGACTTTATCCATTTCTTTGATCGAGGTTACGATGCGGACTTTACCAGACCCGATACGCTGACCAATTGAACGGCCTTCACACAATACAGTGCCGCGTTGTTTCAGCAGGTAACGTTCCATGGTGCCCACGTTTTGACGGCTTTTCACTGTTTCTGGACGCGCCTGAACAATATAAATTAAACCGTCATCACCATCTTTGGCCCATTCGATGTCCATTGGTGCACCGTAGTGCTCTTCAATGATTAACGCCTGTTTCGCCAGTTCTTGCAATTCGTGATCGTTTAAGGCGAACTGTTGACGGTCCGCTTTTTCAACATCAACCACAACCACAGATTTACCAGCCGCACCTTCTTCACCATAAATCATTTTTTGGTGTTTAGAACCAAGGTTACGACGTAAAACCGCGTGTTTACCCGCTCTTAAGAGCGGCTTAGAGATATAGAATTCGTCAGGGTTAACCGCACCTTGTACTACCATTTCACCCAGACCATAAGAAGCAGTAATAAAGACTGCATCACGGAAACCAGATTCTGTATCCAGGGTGAACATTACACCTGCAGCACCTGTTTCTGAGCGCACCATGCGTTGTACGCCAGCAGACAGGGCAACAACATCATGGTCAAAGTTTTGGTGTACACGATAAGAAATTGCGCGGTCGTTGTACAAAGAGGCAAATACTTCTTTAATGGCAATCAGGACGTTGTCGATGCCACGGATGTTCAGGAAGGTTTCCTGCTGACCCGCGAAAGAAGCATCTGGCAAATCTTCTGCAGTAGCAGATGAACGAACGGCAACCGCGATGTCAGGGTTGCCGTTAGAAAGTTCTGCGAAAGCATCGCGGATTTCTTTTTCAAGTTCTGCCGTAAGCGGAGTGTCGACAATCCATTGACGGATTTTTGCGCCTGTCTCAGCAAGAGCATTGACGTCATCTACATTTAACGTTTTAAGCTCGGCTTGAATTTTAGCGTTTAGGCCACTTTGCTCGAGAAATTCACGATAAGCTTGAGCCGTTGTCGCAAAGCCACCTGGTACAGAGACGCCAGCATTAGACAAATGGCTGATCATTTCGCCCAGAGATGAGTTTTTCCCACCTACGAGCTCAACGTCGTGTTTCCCTAATTTTTCTAGACCAATTACGCGCGCTTCCAAAGTTATTACTCCACTTTTGCAGTATTAATCACTATCTTGGCATGAAATTATATTGAATATGCTTAGCTTTTTGATTTAACTAAGCGACAGTCATGTAAGATCAGTTTACTATAAAGATTATATAGCACTAAGACAAATGTTTAAGGAGAATTTTAATGTCCGAAGGTAAACAAATTAAGCGGAGTGTGTTCTTTATTTCCGATGGAACCGCAATTACAGCCGAAACCTTGGGACACTCCCTTTTAGCGCAGTTTCCGAATGTCGATTTTGACATTCATATTATTCCCTATATCAGCTCGGAAGAAGCAGCCACCGATGTGGTGTCAGAAATTAACCGACGTGCTGAATTAGACGGTCAGCCGCCACTGGTATTTGATACGTTGGTCGATCCGTATGTGCGCGATATTATCAACACCGCCAATGCCGTCAATCTGGACGTATTTGAGGGGTTGATCAGCAAACTGGCCGATGAGTTGGGCACACAGCCAACCACGCTGGTAGGGCAGACCCATGCTGTAACTGATTCAGAATCGTATAAAGCGCGAATTGATGCGGTACATTTTGCTTTGGACAATGATGATGGCGCACGTACCCGTCACTATGACAAAGCTGATCTGATTCTCATTGGCGTATCCCGTTCTGGTAAAACCCCAACCTCGATTTATTTGTCATTACAGTTTGGTATACGTGTGGCCAACTATCCACTGACCGAAGAAGATCTGGACGATAACCGCTTGCCAGCT
This sequence comes from Acinetobacter sp. YH12117, assembly GCF_013418865.1. NCBI lineage: Bacteria > Pseudomonadati > Pseudomonadota > Gammaproteobacteria > Moraxellales > Moraxellaceae > Acinetobacter > Acinetobacter sp. YH12117. The sequence goes on along the minus strand of NZ_VPBF01000005.1, from coordinate 31,065 downwards.
GTGCTGCGTCCACACAAACATAAATTATTCGGTTTGATGATTGATGCCGAGCGTCTGGTGGCAATTCGTACTGAACGTAAAGCCAATAGCCGTTATGCAAGTTTTAATCAATGCCAAATGGAATTGCGTGCGATTGAAGGTATTTATATTTCAGAAGGGATTAAATATTTAAATGTTTCAGAAATGTCGATTGAAGAAATTTCAACACGTGTTTTACAAATGACAGGTTTAAAACGTCGTATTGGTTAATGAAACTATATGTATTAAAAGAGCCAAAATTTTATTTTGGCTCTTTTTTATTGGATTTAAATAGAATAAAAATCAAGCTACTATTTATTTAAATGATAATGCTTTTAGTGTGACTTAAAATGTAGTGATAATGGTATCAATTGGATGTTCTTGTCCATCAATACTATGCACGCTATGTGCACAGACTTTGACAATTGGCCAAGTAATCAAATGGCAATTTTCGCGTTGTAAAGCTGAATAATAATGATCAGATTTAAAATAGCGTTGATGTGTATCTGCAATGTTTGGTGTGAGTTGACGTTTAAGCCACGTGTCTTTGACTTGAGCATCTAAAAAGCGTAAAGCCAAAATATTTTTGACGCGGTTATTAAACAAACGTCGATTTTTAAACACCAAAGGATGGCTAATTAGGCGATGGATGCCACGTTCTGTACTTGGCAGGACAAAATGCGGTGCAATTTGAAAGACTTGAACAGATGTTGCTTGCTGACAAATTCTATCGAGTTGTGCCACGCTGTCCTGATTTGCACCAATAACTGCAACGCGTAAACCTGTGAAGTCATGCTGTTTGATTTCAGTTGCAGGAATGCATTCGCCTTGGAATTCTCGAAAATCTGCCAAGCAGTTTTGAAAAGCGTGTCTATGTACGTCGTGTTTAGGACTGACCATGCTGAATCTCTTGATATATTCATTTTATAAATTAGAACATTTACTCTATTTTGTTGGGGCAGTACTGTTTGGTAAAGTCTTTTGTGCAGGCGAGCCAGTCATTCCTAAAGATTGAAAATTAATTCAACTGAGATTACTGAGATTTAAGCGAAAGAGAACAAGAAAACGGATTTAAGTTATTTATTTTAAATGTTTTTAATTGATGAAACCTTGTAGCTTAATAGAACTACAAGGTCGGAGCTAATTAAGTATCTAACTTCATTTGCATGAGCAAATCAAAGTTATGTAAGCGTTTTTCTGTGTCATAGATGTCACAGGTAAAAATAAACTCATCGACATCATACTTCGCCAATAAGTTTTCCAATCCTGCTTTGACAGTCGCCTTTGAGCCAATTTGCGCCATGGCATAAAAACTATCAACTGACATTTTTTCTGCAGGTGACCATAAGCCATCCATACTTTCGACTGGAGCTTTGAGTTTTAGGCTTTGTCCACGCATTAAACCTAAAACACGCTGATAGGCACTAGTCGCCAAAAATTCTGCTTCTTGGTCGGTATCTGCAACCACCGTTGGCACGCCCATAGATACATAAGGTCGCTCTAAATATTCTGAAGGCTCAAAATTGTCACGATATAACTGAATGGCTTGAGCAAGCATACGTGGGGCAAAGTGTGAGGCAAAGGAGTAGGGTAGTCCTAATTTTGCGGCAAGCTGTGCGCTAAATAAACTTGAACCAAGCAACCATACTGGAACGTGTGTCCCTTGTCCTGGTGTGGCAACAATACGTTGTTGTGGTTCTGCATCTTTAAAATAATGCAAAATTTCTAAAACATCTTGCGGAAATTGATCTTCAGTTTCCTGACGCCCACGACGCAGTGCGCGCATGGTCACTTGATCTGTACCTGGTGCGCGACCTAAACCGAGTTCAATACGGTTAGGATATAAAGTCGCTAAAGTTCCAAACTGTTCAGCGACCACTAACGGTGCGTGGTTGGGGAGCATAATACCGCCAGAACCGAGTTTAATTTTTTGCGTATTTGCTAATAAATAACCCAAAAGAACTGCGGTTGCTGAGCTGGCAATGCCATCCATATTATGATGTTCCGCCAACCACAAACGGTCATAGCCGAGTTGTTCTGCATGTTGTGCTAATTCAAGTGCATGATGCAGCGAAAACTGTACTGATTGATCATCACGTACAGGTGCGAGTTCAAGAATGGCAAATTTTGTGTCTTGCAGGGAACGCATCATTTATTCCAGCTTGATTAAAGAGAGTTTTATCATACGATGCTGCACTGATTTTGTATATCGAAAATTTTCGATATATGGGCGAGTCATGAGATATTGCCATTTAACAACGCGCGACATTCATCCAAAAAGCACGCTTTATAAAAAAACATTTATCCAAGCAAGTAGTCAGCAAACAAAAAGCACCCGAAGGTGCTTGTGATAGGTTCAGATTCTGAACTTTGAAATTAACGGCGTTTCCCGTTTTTGTAATGACCCAGATGCAAGCCATTATCACCGCGGTAACGGTCATTATAACGGTAATCGTTGTAACGGTAGCCACGGCTGTCGTAGCGACGGTCATAACGGTCATCATAACGGCGATCTTCGCTGACTTTGGTACCTAACACTGCTCCGGCGCCACCACCTAAGGCTGCGCCAATATAACCGCCATTGCTGCCGGCCATGTTTTTACCGACACTATAACCACCGGCACTGCCTAAAGCGGCACCAATGGCTGCACCATTGCGGTCACGTTTATCGGCAGAGACCGCTGCACCACCGGCACCACCCAAGGCCGAACCAATTAATGCACCGGTTGAGCCGCCCATTTGCTGGCCAATGGCTGCACCGACCACACCACCTAAAGCGGAACCTACTGCGACACGGGTGTTGTTATCGGCGTGTGCTGTACCCATCATAAGTGCTGAGCTGGCCAGTACTGTACTCAATAAAATTTTGTTGATCTTCATGGTTACACTCCAAAGAGCACATTCAATTTGTCTTGACTTTAATGTAGAAAAACTTTGAGAAAAGATCGTGGAGGGCACAGGTGTCAAAATGCTAATTTTGGTCAACGCTGTGTAATTTTTCTGTCGAATCTCTTCATAATTGCCTCCTCATCCATCTACTGAAAAAATGAAATCCCAGGCGTAAAAAAAGCATCCTGAAGATGCTTTTTTACAAGGGGAGAATTAACGACGACGTTTTTTCTTCCATTTACGTTCCTGGTAACGGTCGTATTCTTTATCTTTGGAAATCTTGTTACCCAGCGCTGCACCACCGGCTGCACCGAGCGCTGCACCAATATAACCACCATTCGTACCGCCCATGTTCTGACCCACGGTATAACCCGCACCGCCACCTAAGGCACCGCCAATGGCAGATTCAGTACGATGGCGTTTGTTACTGGCTACAGCTGCGCCACCTGCACCACCTAAAGCCGCACCAATGGTTGCACCCGTGGTACCGCCCATGTTTTTACCTAAGGCTGTACCTGCGACACTACCTAAGGCACTGGCTGCAGCTACACGGGTCGCATTGTCAGCATGTGCATTCACCGTCATGAAAGAAGTGGCAGCAAGCGTTGCACTTAATAAAACAGCATTGAGTTTCATATTCACTCCATGTCCAAGAGCGGACTTTTTAATGTCATTTGATGGCAGTAAATGTAACAAAAGGATTCCCTGCAAATATGGAGAGGCACCTTCATAATTCAGTGCTTTGGTTTCGGCTTTGTATAAGTTGTATTAAAACTGTCGATTTTATCGGCAGCCCAGACTTTAAATTGAAAGAGGCAGGATGCATCTCTTGCACGCTGTAGCGTATTTGCCGGATTTGACCATCAACCACGCAGTTTCTGCTACGAATAAAGATGTTATTTGCTGGCCAGAATCGTTAAACTATGGCAATTTTTTGATTTCGCTGGCCTTATTGAATTAGGGCGACAGCCTGTATATTGAGATAATTTGCACAATGAAAGAATCGTTACGTTTACGATTAGATCAACTTTCTGACCGTCACGAAGAATTAACAGCACTCTTGGCCGATGCTGAAGTCATTTCCGATAACAAACGCTTTCGCCAGCTGTCGCGCGAACACAATGACCTGAGCGAAATTACCGAAGTCTGGGGCAAATATACCCAGGCCGAAGCCGATATTGAAACGGCTGAAGCAATGCTGTCCGATCCTGACTTTAAAGAGATGGCGCAGGAAGAGATCAAGGAAAACAAGGCACTGATTGAACAGCTGGAAGCGGATTTAAACATCCTGATGATTCCTAAAGATCCGAATGATGCCAACTCGGCCTATCTGGAAATTCGTGCCGGCACCGGTGGTGATGAAGCAGCAATTTTCTCCGGCGATTTATTCCGCATGTACAGCAAATATGCCGAATCTCAAGGCTGGCGTATTGAAGTGCTGTCAGAAAACGAAGGCGAACACGGCGGCTATAAAGAAGTGATTTGTCTGGTTAATGGTGACGGGGTCTATGGCCGCCTGAAATTTGAAAGTGGCGCACATCGTGTCCAGCGTGTTCCGGCAACTGAATCGCAAGGCCGTGTACATACGTCCGCCTGTACCGTGGCTATTTTGCCTGAAATTGATGTCGATACCACGGTGGATATTAACCCGGCAGATTTACGTATTGATACCTACCGCGCTTCGGGTGCCGGTGGTCAGCACGTCAACAAAACTGACTCTGCGGTGCGTATTACCCATATTCCAACCGGCACGGTGGTGGAATGTCAGGAAGAGCGTTCGCAGCACAAGAACAAAGCCAAAGCCATGGCCTTATTGGCCTCGCGTCTGGAAAATGCCAAACGTGCCGCAGCAGATGCCGCCACTTCGGAAATGCGTCGTGACCTAGTCGGTTCCGGCGACCGTTCCGAGCGTATTCGCACCTATAACTATCCGCAAGGGCGGATGACCGATCATCGTATTAACTTAACTTTATATAAGTTAGATGCAGTGATGGAAGGTGATTTAACCGAATTGCTGGACAGCCTGCACCGTGAATATCAGGCCGATCAGCTGGCGTTACTTGCCCAGCAAAATGGTGGCTAATGAAAATTGCCGATGCACTGGCCATTCGTGGCGTAGCAGACAGCTACGAACGTCAGGAAAATCTCTGGCTACTGGAGCATATTCTAGGTTTATCTGCCTTGGCGCTGAAATATCAGGCCGATCGTGAGCTAAGCCCAGAACAGGAACAGCAATATCTTGCGGGTATTGCCCAGATTGAAGCAGGTGAACCCTTGGCCTATGTCACCGGTTCACAGCCATTCTGGACACTGGATTTAAAAGTCACACCAGATACCCTGGTGCCAAGACCAGATACCGAAGTACTGGTAGAAAGCTGTTTGCAACTGGATTTACCGGCACAAGCGGCGATTATCGACTTGGGTACCGGCACCGGTGCGATTGCCTTGGCCTTGGCATCGGAACGTCCGGATTGGCAGGTGACTGCAACCGATATCTATCCGCCGACTCTGGCGGTTGCCAAAGAAAATGCGCAGACGCATAACTTGGAGCGGGTAGAGTTTAAGCTGGGCGCCTGGTTTGCTGCTTTAGGCGTTCCTGCCGAGCCGAGGTTTGATCTGATTGTGTCGAATCCACCGTATATTGCGGCTGATGATGTACATATGAAAGATTTGGCCACCGAACCTGAACGGGCCTTAGTGGCGGCCAAGCAGGGCTTATCTGATCTTGAGATTATTATTCAGCAAGGCAAGCATTGGTTAAAACCGCAAGGCTGGATTGCTGTAGAGCATGGTTATGATCAGGCAGTAGCTGTGCAAAATATCTTTAACGATGCCGGTTTTGTTGCGGTACGCACCATTCTGGATTATGGCGGTAATGATCGGGTGACTATCGGCCAACTCGGCGATTAAGTCAGGTTGCCTTTAATCGCCTGAATGGCCGGAGGTAATTCTTCACCCAAGGCACTCAGCATTTCCCGTTCGATTAGCCGGACCATGGCACTCAGTGGCAGGTCATTGTCTTGCAGGCCAAACGGTTCTTCCAGCTGTTCGCTTAAGGCATCCAAGCCCAAAAACAGATAGGCAATCAATCCCACCAGAATGGGGGTCCAGATACCTAAATTCGCCTCTAAACTAAAAGGCAGAATAAAGCAGAAACAGTATACGGTGCGGTGTAGCAATACCGAATACGAAAAAGGTAACGGCGTGGTCAGAATCCGGTCACAACCGGCCTGAATATCCCCTAAGCTGATAATGTGCTTGTTCAGGCCGTGATAGACAATATCTGACAGTTCGCCGCTGTGCAGGGCCTTGACCAGATCTTTCTGAATCTGTTCCAGAATAAACTGGGCGGCATTAATATGCCCAAACAGCGCCTGATAATCGGCCGGGCTTAAATTGACCTTGTTATGATAAAAATCAATCGGCTCATTCTGGGTGCGCAGCCGGTTTTTCAGTAAATTGCTAAACAGCATTACCCGATACATCAGCACCTGACGTTCGGCGGGCGGCAACACATAGGAATCACGGGCAAGATGGCGTGAGGTGGCAATCAGCTGCCCCCATAATTTGCGGCCTTCCCACCAGCGTTCATAACTGGCAGTATTTCTGAAACTGAGGAAAATCGACAGGATAACCCCGAAAATGGTAAAGCCAATCGCGGGCACGGCCGGCGCCTGTACATAATGATGCGAGGACAGATAGACCAGCACGGTGGAAATGCACACCACCATCATTAAGGCCGGCATGACCTTGGGCAAGATGGTGCCTGACCATGCAAAAAGTAATGCGAAACTGTTGCTTTTATCCCGAATAATCATAGTGCTTCTGCGCGGATGCTCAGCCGTAGTGTTCCATAGCCGGACAAGGCAATGCAAGCCGTATACGTTGGGATGATTCAGTATAATCCAGTCAAAAAAAGTGACGCCGTAGCGTCACTTGAATAAGGCGTTGGGTAACTGCTCAAGATTTACACTCAAGATTTACATTGGATAATCTTGCAGACAGTCAGATACTTCCACTTGAGCCAGGCTATCGGTTTCTAAAGCCAGACACAGCGCTACAATTTTTGCCGTTTCGCTCAGGTTTTCATCTTTAAGTGCTAAGCCTGCTTGTAAGGCGTGCAGATCTTCCTGAGGAATATCTAAGGCTTGTGCCGCTTCTAGCGCATCTTCACGATCAAAAAATGCCGCCATCGCATTACGTAACTGATCTTCAGAGGTGTTGAGAATGCCTTGATTCAGCAATTCATCAAGTTGCTCTGAAGGAGTAGAAAGTGCGTGATTAAAATTTTGAACCAGATTTTGTGCAAGCACATCAATCATCTTAAGCATGGGAACCTCTAAAGATGGAGTACAACAAGGAGAAGGAGGGATTACAGCCAAAATTGCATAGAATCTATGCGATAAATTGAGTGAAAATTAATCTATTTTGGTGTGATTGGCAATGCTGTTACGATGAATGACCGGTTCAAATACTGCACTTGAAATGCCAAGTGCTTCATATTGCAACTTATATTTAAAAGTTCTGAGTTAAAAATATCAGCATAAATAACGGCTAGCTTTGATTCTGCCGGTAGGCCCCCGGATTTAAGCCAGTCCACTTTTTAAAGGCTCGGTGAAAGGCACTTGGATCATGAAAATTCAGCCGTTCACTAATATCTTGTAGCGATAGCTCGGTTTTCGAGAGCAGTTCAATCGCGGTATCGCGGCGGATTTCATTTTTCAGTTGCTGATAGCTGGTACCTTCCTGTTTTAAACGGCGCTGAAAAGTGGCGCCTGACATATTCAGTTGTCGGGTCAGTTCATGCAGTGCCAGCCATTCACTTGGCGGACGCTGCATCAGTTGTTTGCGAATCATCGTGCTTAACGCATGCGGATTTTTAAAACGCACCAGCAGGTTATACGGGGTTTGCTGTAAAAAGCGTTTCCAGCTGCGCTCATCCTGCTTGATTTTTAGACCCAAAGCCTGCGCATCAAAATAGATTCGGTTGTCGGGTTGTTCATAGCGAATGTTTTCACAAAAGCGCACCCGATAATCTGCATCATCGCTTGGAGCCGGGCATTTTAGTTCGATTTTTTGAATGGCAATGCGCTGTCCACTGAGCCAGCAGATCAGGCTATGCACCAGCATTAAATAAGTCGCATAACTGAACATGGCTTTGGGCTGCGCCCGATCATGAAGGGTCAGCACAGCAGCATCTTTGTTGAGCTGCAGTTCCCCGCGCAGATCATCCAGAATCAGGTTGAAAAACTTTAGAATCTCTTTCAGTGCGGTTTCAATGGTATCGGCAGAGTAGACCCATTTGGACAATAAACGATAACTGCCACGGCGCAGCGGATGGCTGTCCATACCAAAAAACTCATCATTCATGGCATCGGCCAGGGCAATCCACAGCTGCCCATATTGCAGCACCGACACCCGCGCTTTGGCCGAATGCATCAGCTCCAGCGGAATACCGGCCCGGGTCAGAATGGAGTGAATTTCCACCCCTTGCTGCTGGGCGGCTTGCAGTGCTTCATGCACCAGTGCAATAGAAATGGTGCCTTTACTATAATGCAAATGGGATGGCGTCATCTCGTGTCTATTCAATTTAAAATTATGTTAAAAATGCTATTGTTCAAAGGCATCATGCAGGATGCTGTATTTGGAAATTGTACTCAAGCTGGAGTCTGATTACTCTGCATCTTAAGTCGAGTATGTGTCATTGATAACAAAACTATTTGGGAAAATAAAATGAAGATTCAAGGAAAAGTATGTGTGGTTACCGGTGGTGCATCTGGTTTGGGCGCTGCTACTGCACAGTATTTGGTGGAGCAGGGGGCCAATGTCATTCTGGTCGATATGAATCAGGAGCTGGGTACGCAAATGGCACAGCAATTGGGTGAAAAAGCCCAGTTTAAGGCGCTGGATGTGACCGATGAAGCCGCGGTAGAGCAATTCTTTGCCGAGATTGAGCAGCACTATGGCCAGTTAAATGGTCTGGTCAACTGTGCCGGCATCGCACCTTCAGCCAAAGTGCTGGGCAAAGAAGGCTTACATAGCTTAAGCATGTTCCAGAAAGTGCTGGACATTAATGTCAGTGGCAGCTTTAACATGATTCGTTTTGCTGCGCAGCTGATGGCCAAATATCAACTGCAAGCTGGTGAAGAAGAGCGCGGTGTAATTGTCAATACCGCTTCAGTGGCGGCGTATGAAGGACAGATTGGTCAGGCGGCCTATTCTGCGTCCAAAGGTGCGATTGTGGCGATGACCTTGCCGCTAGCGCGTGAACTGGCCCGTGAATCGATCCGCGTGATGACCATTGCACCGGGGATTATGGAAACACCAATGCTGAAAGCCTTTCCACAGCATGTGCAGGATGCTTTGGGGCAGATGGTGCCATATCCACCGCGTCTGGCTAAGCCACATGAATTTGCCCAGTTGGTAGGACAGATTTTTGAAAATGGCTATTTGAATGGTGAGGTGATTCGTCTGGATGGTGCGATCCGGATGCAGCCTAAATAAGTACAATGCTTAAAAAAGCAGCCCTTTGCTGGGTTAAATAAATAGCCTAAGTAAATAAAAATAAGATAAAACCATCTGGTCTGGTTGTCGTGCTGATGCTGCAGCTAGACCATCCCCCAAGTTTTTAGATCAGCCAGCGTACTTCAGCCGAATCCAACGTAATGAGAACGAGAAAGCAATGATTTTAAATGAACAACAAAAAATGGTTCAGGACATGATGCGTAGCTATGCGCAGGAGAAATTGAAACCGACCGCGGCCGAACGCGATAAAACCGCACAGTTTCCGGCACAGGAACTGAAAGAGCTGGGCGCTTTAGGTGCACTGGGTATGACTGTATCGGAACAGTGGGGTGGTGCCGGTCTGGATTATATCTCGCTGGTGCTGGCTTTAGAGGAAATTGCCGCAGGAGATGGTGCGATTTCGACGATTGTGAGTGTGCAAAACTCTTTACCGTGCGGCATCATTCAGCGTTATGGCACTGAAGCGCAAAAACAGCATTATCTGACCAAACTGGCGACCGGTGAATGGTTAGGCTGTTTTTGTCTGACCGAACCGCAAGTCGGTTCCGATGCCAGTGCCATCGAATGCAAGGCTGAACGTGATGGTGACAGCTGGATATTAAATGGCACTAAGCAGTTTATTACCACCGGTAAACACGCCCAGCTGGCTTTGGTCTTTGCTGTGACCGATAAATCTGCTGGCAAAAAAGGCATTTCCTGCTTTTTGGTCCCGACCGAGAACCCCGGATATATCGTATCGCGTTTAGAAGACAAAATGGGGCAGCATTGTTCCGATACGGCGACTATTGTGCTGGATCAATGCCGTATTCCAGCTGATCATCTGCTCGGTCAGGAAGGCGAAGGCTACAAAATTGCTTTGTCCAATCTGGAGTCAGGCCGGATCGGAATTGCTGCCCAATCGGTAGGGATGGCGCGTGCCGCTCTAGATGCCGCTGTGGAATATGCCAATGAACGTAAAGCCTTTGGTGTGGAAATTGTCCAGCATCAGGCGGTGGCTTTTCGTCTGGCCGATATGGCCACGCAAATTGAAGCAGCGCGTCAGCTGATTCTACATGCAGCCAGCCTAAAAGATGCCGGTTTGCCATGTTTAAAAGAAGCCTCAATGGCCAAACTGTTTGCTTCAACCATGGCAGAACGCGTTTGCTCCGATGCCATCCAGATTCATGGCGGTTATGGTTATGTGTCCGACTTCCCGGTGGAACGGATTTACCGCGATGTTCGGGTTAGCCAGATTTATGAAGGTGCTTCGGATATTCAGCGTTTGGTAATCGCCCGGGCTGTGACCCAGCCTTAAACCGACGTTGATACAGCAATATGTCCAAACACGGCATCACGATTGAGGCCAATGGAAATTGCAGTCGCGCCGTCCTTATGCTGAACTGAAGCATAAGATGCTATTCATCATCTAACCCATCTCCCATGTGAAGACCGCTTTACATGGGCACAACCTAAAAATAGCAGTATAAGAAATAACCCTGCAGTCGGATGGACTGCAGACCATCAGCCCGATGGCATGAAAACAACAAGGAACAAGTCCTGCAATACGGATGTTTTGCAGATCAATTGCCCCGAAGGATAAGAGGTTGCCCCCATGAAAACGTTGCAAGACGCCTATCAAGATTTTAATTTGGAACAACTGATTGCTACCCAGTTACAGGGAACGGCACAGGCACTGAATGCCTATACCGAATGCTGTGGTCGATATTGCGGACAGCAGCATACTGCACTGATCTGGGAAGGCAAGCAGGGTGAATCAGCCCGTTGGAGTTTTGATCAGCTGGCTGAGGCTTCAGGCAAGCTGGCCAATTATTTTCAGGCCATGGGTTTAAAAGCAGGCGACTGTATTGCCGGTCTGCTGCCACGTACTCCGGAATTACTGATTACCGTATTGGCCACCTGGCGGATGGGCGCGGTCTATCAGCCGCTATTTACGGCCTTTGAATCGAAAGCGATTGAACACCGGCTGGAGGCTGCCAATACCCGCTTTATTGTGACCCATACCGAGCAACGCGCCAAACTGAGTTCGTTGCAGCAGATTGGTATATTAACCGTCGGTGCCGAAGCCGCTGGAACAAGTGATGCCGATTTCTGGCAGCAGCTGAATCAGCATTCTGCCAGTTTTGAGCCGGTACTGCGCAGCTTTGATGATGACTTCCTGATGATGTTTACTTCGGGTACTACGGGTCTGGCAAAATCGGTACCGGTGCCTTTAAAAGCCTTGCTGGCCTTTAAAGGTTATATGCAGCATGCGGTGGATTTACGTGCTGAAGATTCGTTCTGGAATCTGGCCGATCCGGGCTGGGCTTATGGGCTGTATTATGGCATTACCGGGCCGCTCAGTCTGGGGCATAGTATTATCATGGATGAACGACCATTTAGTGTCGATCATGCACTGGAAGTCATTCAAAAATATCAGGTCAGCAATTTGGCCGGTTCGCCAACAGCCTTTCGTATGTTCTTTGGCTTTAAAGAAAAATTTGCCGGTGTACCTAAAACCTTGCGCGTGGTCAGCAGTGCCGGTGAGCCACTAACCCCAGAAGTTATTCACTGGTTTAAACAGGATCTCGAGGTCAATGTTTACGATCAGTACGGACAAACTGAACTGGGCATGGTGATTGCCAATCATCATGCGCTGGAACATCACAAAAAAGTGGGCTCGGCCGGTTATGCCATTCCGGGACATCGTTTTGCGGTATTAAATGCACAGCATCAGGAAGTTGCCGCGGGTGAAATTGGCACGCTGGCGCTGGATGAATCACAATCTCCATTAATGTGGTTTAAAGGCTATGCCGGACATAACCGTAAATCCTTTGTGGGCCAGTACTATTTAACCGGTGATACGGTGCGTTTAAATGAGCTGGGCGGAATTGATTTTATTGGGCGTGCAGACGATGTCATTACAACTTCGGGCTATCGGGTCGGACCGTTTGATGTCGAAAGCACCTTGCTGGAATGCGAGGAAGTGCTGGAATCAGCCGTGGTGGGTAAACCGGACCCGGCGCGTACTGAAATCGTTAAAGCCTTTGTGGTGCTAAAAGCACAATTTGCTGCAAGTCCGGCACTGGAACAAAAACTACAGCATTATGTGCGTTCACGTTTATCCAAACATGCTTATCCGAAAGAGATTGAATTTGTCGAGGCTTTACCCAAAACCTCCAGCGGCAAGATTCAACGCAATATCCTTAAGCAGCAGGAAATTGATAAACAGATACTGTTGGAAAAAGTCAGTTAAGAGGAGATAGAAGACAATTAAAATTATTTAATTTATGTAATTTGTATGTCATTACATTTGGTTTCTTGATATTGATTTTTATCAGTTTTATTTTTATCTATAAAAAGTCACGCAAGAATCTGCAAAATACAGGTCAAAGCGTGACTTTTTTATGGCTATTTCAAGGCGTATATGTGGCTGTTATAAATCCATTTTCTGGTGTTCAGAATTGGGTTCACCAGTTTTACCGGTCAGATTGCCTTTCAGTACTTTAAATAACTGGGTGACTTTATTGTCGGTGACATTCCAGTATTCGGCACTAATCGCTTCTGCCACCAGAACACGCACCGAAGGATCATCCTTGCCGTTAAACCAGTTTTCCGCCCATGGATTCCAGAGCTGATCAATCAGGGCACGATCTGTACTGATTTGCGCATGTGCACTCATCGACACATAAATCCCATCTGAAGGTTTGGAGAACGCCAGACCAATCTGGTTACGGCCGCTGGTCACTGCTGTAACCAGATCATTGCTGTCACGCAAAATAAAATACAAATTCTGACGTTCATGCAGCTTTTCAGAATTGAGCATGGTCATTGGCTGTGCATGAATTTCTTGGGTTTCGGTGTGGTGACTGATCATGGTGAAGCGTACATCTTTAATCAGTTCCCATAATTTGTCGCGGTTATGTTGATCGTTCATGTGCTCTGCTCCTGATGTCAGTAAATGCGCTTTTACGCAAAAGAACTCATTCACAAGCAGAGTAAAACGATTTTTGTGCTTCGCGTAGCGGTCTCACCTAACTCATACAGATTCAGGGTAAAACAACATCTGCGCTCAACAAAAGCGCATCAGGCAAGACAGTTGTTTACATATCATCCAGACAAAGAGGTTATACATAAAATGAAAAGCAGTGAAATCGAAAAAACAGCGGGTAAGGCTGTTAAAAAAAATCAATCGAATTACACTATAGCCAGCAAAAAACAGGAAGATAAATGGTGACACTTGAGGATAACTGGCAGGAACTGAGCGATGCAGAAATGCATTTATATAGTCGCCAGATTTTGCTGGATGGCTGGGACATCGAAGCGCAGGAAAAATTAAAACTGGCCAATGTGCTGATTGTCGGCTGTGGTGGTATCGGCTGTAGCAGTGCCGAACTGTTGGCGCGCGCCGGGGTCGGAAAAATCACCCTTATTGATGCAGATACGATTGAAGTCAGTAACCTGCAACGTCAAATTGCCTATAGCGCAGAAGATTTAGGCTTCTATAAGGCCGACATTCTGGCCAAGCGTCTGCAAAAGATTAATCCGCATATTCAGGTACATGCCATCACAGCCAAACTGGATGACAGCAATGCTATCGGACTGATTGCCCAGCAGGATCTGGTTTTAGATGGCTGTGATAATTTCAGTACCCGTTATCTGGTCAATCGTGTTTGTGTGCAGCATCAGGTGGCGCTGATTAGCGCCTCGGCTATTGGTTTTCAGGGCCAGCTGTTTATGGTGGAAGGCGATTCGGCTTGTTATGAATGCCTGTTTCCAAAAGAAGATCAGGTCAATGAAAGCCTACGCTGCGCCGATTCTGGTGTGCTGGCCACGACTCCGAATGTGATGGCCAGTTTACAGGCGCATCATACCTTGATCTATTTAGGTCTGGGAATTGCTGCGTTAAAACAGAAGCTGCTGCTCTGGGATGGGCTGAGTTTAAAACAGCGCCTGCTGGCGTTTGAAAAAGACCGAAATTGCCCATGCTGTCAGGCAAGATAAATCTATCTGACACCAATTTTTTGCTACACTGACTCAAATTTAATTTCATCGAAGACATTATGAAAAACAATATCTGGTTAGATGGCCTTCGTTCCGTGGCGCGTATGGGCGAAACGGCGGTCGTGGCGGCCAAAGCCGGCCTGAAATATGCGACTGAAAAACCCAGCAACGCCAAACTGATGCGTGAAACCTTTGAATCGCTCGGCTCAACCTATATCAAGCTGGGGCAGTTTATTGCCAGCACGCCGTCCTTGTTTCCCCGTGAATATGTGGAAGAGTTTCAAGGCTGCCTAGATCAAACTCCATCGTTGCCGTTTAGCTATGTACAGCAGGTGCTGGCTTCGGAATTTGCCGGGCGTGATTTAGGCGAAATTTTTGCCTCGATTGATGAAACCCCGCTGGCTTCGGCTTCTATTGCCCAGGTGCATGCTGCCAAGCTGGTCTCGGGCGAAGATGTGGTGATTAAAGTCCAGAAACCGGGTGTGGAAACCATTTTATATACCGACCTGAATGTATTGCACTGGGCCACCAAGTTGCTGGAAAAAGCCGTACCGAAAGTGAAATTCGCCTCTCTGGCCGATATTGTCGAAGAAATTAAAGTCCGTATGGTGCGCGAAGTCGACTTTATTGAAGAAGCCAAAAACCTGGATGATTTCGTCAATTATCTGAACCTGACCCAGAATCAGGCTGCAACAGCGCCGAAGGTTTATCATCAGTATTCCACTCGCCGGGTGTTGACCATGCAGCGTCTTTTCGGGGTGCCTTTAACCGATTTTGAAGTGGTAAAACAGTATGCCAAAGACCCGTCGCAGGTGTTAATTACCGCCATGAATACCTGGTTTGGCAGCCTGATGATGTGTAACAGTTTCCATGCCGACCTGCATGCTGGTAACCTGATGCTGCTGGAAGATGGCCGCGTCGGTTTTATTGATTTTGGGATTGTCGGGCAGCTGAAGCCTGAAGTCTGGACGGCCTGTATCGCCTTTATGGATGCCTTGCAGAATACCGACTACACGCTGATGGCGGAAAACATGCTGAAAATGGGCATGACCGATACCCAGATTAACACCCAAGTGCTGGCGCAAGATTTGGAACGTCTGTTTAGTGGTGTACTGCTGGCCGATCCACAGGAAATCCTCAGTTCAAATCCGGCCGATTTAAATGACATCATGATGGATATGGTGGCGGTTGGTGAACGTCATGGCATCCGTTTCCCGCGTGATTTCGCGCTGCTGTTCAAGCAAATGCTGTACTTTGACCGTTTCATGCGTATCCTGGCGCCGTATACCGACATTTATGCCGACCAGCGCTTGCAGATGGTACAAAGTATAGACCCAAATCTGCTGCTCAAACATTAATTTATAGACATCGCCCAGCTTTTATATAACAAGCTGCTGCTACATCGCAAAGCGACACACGTGATGCTGATGTAGCAAGCAGGTGATGATTCACGTTATACACGCCCGAGTAATCCGATGGACGCAATTATTATTGAAGGCTTAAAGGTCGAAACAGTGGTGGGCTGTTTTAACTGGGAGCGTCAGATTATCCAGCCTTTGCTGCTGGACTTAACCATTCAGTGCAGTCTGGAGCAGGCTGCCTGTTCTGATGAACTGGAAGATACCCTGAACTATGCCGAAATTTGTGAAATTTCTGCGCAAGTGATTCAGGCCGCTCAGCCAAAATTGATTGAACATGCAGCAAAGCTGGTGCTGGATGCACTTTTTGCTCACTATCCTACAGTTGAATCGATTATGATTAGCATCCGCAAGCCTGCCATTATCCCGCAAGCCCAATCTGTAGGAATTCGTCTTGAACGCCACCGAAACGATTTTCGCCCTAGCACTGGCGAGTAATTCTCATCCTGAACAGCATTTTCAACAGGCATTTGCTGCGCTGTCGCGTTTGGGGCGTTTGCAGTGTTCCTCGATTTATCTGATTCCGTGCCGGGATGGGATTGGTGCGGATTACTGGAATGCCGCCTGTCTGCTCAAGAGTGAACACAGTGTCGAGCAGATTCTGGCCTTGCTAAAACAGTTAGAAGCAGATTCCGGGCGGGTACGACCTTCACATCAAATCAGTTTAGATGTGGATTTAATTGCTTGGGGGACAAGCCTGGAGCAAATGCAATTTAATCCAAAGAAATTACCGCTGGCGCTGGATGTAAAAATCCCGATGTTTGAGCTGTGGCACAATGCGGCATTTGCCCACCAGCCCCATCCATTTCCTGTAATTCAATGTTCAGCGTGAAGATGACATGACTCATCAGCAAGCCCGGTTTTATACCGGGCTTTTTAAATTAAGTAGATAAATTGGTCGTGTTGATTTTACTTACGCTTGCACACGCATGATAAAACAGCCTGCGAGGATGCAGGCTGTTTTTGGAATCTTTCATCAAACATGATGAAGATAAAACGCTTAAATATAATAACTAGTCTTGGTCATCAGTTTTGAAATACCGGTCATAGCAATATGTACAGGCGCAGGGAGATCAACCCCGCCTGCATTTAGCGCCGTATCACGATGATGCAGCTCATCCTCGTTCATTTGTTCCAGAATTTTGCGCGAGCGTTCATCATGTGCTGGCAATTGACGAATATGATCTTCTAAATGCAGGCTGACCTGACGCTCAGTTTCAGCGACAAAACCTAAACTGTATTTGTCCCCGGCAATTCCGGCAATAGCGCCCATGCCAAAAGATAGTCCGTACCAGACCGGATTGAGCAGGCTGGTATGGCTATCCAGTTCTTTTAAACGGTCTTCACACCAGGCCAAATGATCCTGTTCTTCAATGGCGGCCTGTTCCATTTCGCGGCGTACATTCGGGAGCTTCGCTGTCAGTGCCTGACCATGATACAGCGCCTGCGCACAAACTTCACCACTATGATTGACCCGCATTAATCCCGCCACATGACGCGCTTCACTCACTGCTAATTGAGTTGGAGTATTTTGCCCAGGATTATCGCGCTGAGCCGAGGTGACGCCCGGAACCAGGCTGCGTAAGGCCTGATCAAATGAATGAATAAACTTGTCGAGACCGGTGTAATGACGCATGAATTTAATCCTCCAGAGGGTCTGCTGCAGTATCAAGCATAGACTTGAATTTAAACAAGAGCCAGATGGTGAATATGGCGCTTAAAACAGCAGTAATGCAAAACAGAATTTTAAGGTCAATTTGCAGCACGCTTAAAATAATAATCGAGAAGATGGCTGAAGAAACCATAAAAATCGCATTTAAAATGTTATTGGCTGCCACCACCCGGGCACGATGCGAGCGCGGTGAATAGGCCTGCATCATGGCATATAGGGGCACAATATAAAAACCGCCACTAATACCGAGCAAGGTCACGGCCAGCATCACATGATAATAACTCCAGCCTTGCTGAAAGACTTCGCTTAAGCCCAGTAGTTCACCAGTTTGTGGTGGTACAAAGGCCAGTGCAGCAGCCAGATAAAACGCAAATACGGTTAAACCGACCGCACCAATCGGTACCATCTTGATATTTACCTCGGTGCCGCCAATTTTACGACAGAGTAATGAACCGACACCAATCCCGACCGAGAAGAAAGTTAGCAATAAGCTGACCACATTTTCAGAAGCATGCAGGTTTTGCTGGGTCAGCTGTGGAATTTGGGTCAGATACGTCGCGCCATAAAACCAGTACCAGGAGTTACCGAGTAAAATCAGAAAAATCAGCGGCAGGTTTTTGGCATATTTTAAGGTTTGAATATTGGTACGGAAAAAGTTCCAGTCCACCTGTAACTGCGGTGCAGCAATCGGCTGTTTTAAAATAAAACGGCTGGCAAGATAACCGACCACGGCAATAGCCAGCACGGTCAGGCTGATCCAGAGTAAATTACCAGCGGAGAGGGAAATCACCGCGCCGCCTAGAATCATCCCGACCAGAATGGCAATTGAGGTGCCGGACTGGAACAGCGCATTTCCCGACATCAACTCATTCGGTTTCAGGATTTCTGGCAAAATCGCATATTTGATGGGACCAAAAAAGGTCGATTGGGTACCCATTAAAAACAGGGCAAACATCAGCAACCATAAGTTGCCAATCAGGAAGCCGACCGTGGCCAGTAACATCACCGCAATTTCCAGCAGTTTTAAATAACGCACCAGCTGCGAGCGTTCATATTTATCGGCAATTTGTCCGGCTGTGGCCGAGAAAATAAAATAGGGCAAAATGAACAGCAGTGCCGCCAGATTATTCAGGGTGCTGATACTGCCAGATTGCTGACTGATCCAGCCATAGGTAATCACCAGCAGCAAAGCCTGCTTAAACACGTTGTCATTCAGCGCGCCCAGAAACTGGGTACAGAACATGGGCAAGAAGCGTCGTGTGGCTAGCAAATTTTCATTTTTTTCCATAAGAAGTGGACTTCATTAGTTTTATTAAGAAATGTGACCAATTGATATAATTGCCCGAAAATCATGTATGATATTTTGCAGTGTTTTCACTGTTGAAAAAATCCAATAAATTAGAGTCTGTTAGCGAACATTTCATTGCGGATTTTTCCATTAAAAAGATTAAATTTAGAGTTTTCTATGCTTGTGAACCGAACTTTTAAAAAGTCTGCGCTGTCTAACAGTATGCATGCCATAATTCAGTGGAGGCATTCCAGACAACTTTGTCTGAGCATTTTTTTAAGTTTAGTCGCACAGCAGGGCTTTAGTCAAAATCCTCCCGCAGTGGCGGAACCGGCGAGCGATCCGGTCGCATCGGCCGACATGAAACAGGAAATTCGCGATCTGGCGCTCAGCCAAGGCAAAGATACCCCTGAAGAATTAGAAAAAATTGAGAATTTTCAGGCGACTAGCACTGAGCCGGACAGTCTGGAGATGTTGCAACAGCAGCAAAATAGCAGTGAACCGATAGCCGCGTTTCAGCCAATTGAACTGGAAAATCTGGATGATTTACCGGTAATGCCGGTTGATGCCAATATGGCCGCAGAAATTTTCCAGATCGCTGAACAGGCCAAACAGGAAGCACGCCAGTATCGCGCCGAGCAGAATACTGAAGTACTAATTAATGATGCCACCCAGCAGGAACAGGCTGAAATTAACCAGTCTCCGGTCAATGTCGACCAGCTGATGGACAGTATCCGCGCCGACAGCCAGATTGTGGTGGAAGCTAATACCTCCGGCCGAACCCTGACGGAGTTGGGCCTGAATACAGAAGTGGCCGATGCCGATAAACCGGGCTTTTTCCGGCGCTTGCTGTATAAGGTACGTCCACCGCGTGAGTTAAATACTGCACGGGTGCCCCGGATTAGTGCCGATGTGGTGATTACCGGCGCCGAGAATAGTGGTGAAGTTTCCGCAGAGGCCTATGCCACGGCACTGGAAAATCTGCGTGTCAATGTGCGCGGCAAACTGTCCAGTTTTACCCAGGAATCTTTTGCCGATTTTCCCTCGGCTTTACCGCAGTTGCGTTCTTTATCCAATCAGGCGGCACAGGCCGTCGGCTTTTATCATGCCGAATTCAAGTTTGAAAAGCTGAATGACAGCCGGGTGCGGGTTCTGGTCACACCAAATACACCGGTGCATGTGCAGGAGCAGAATATTGAATTTAGCGGCCCAGGTGAGAATCTGGCACAGTTCCAGGTAATTCGCGTCCTGCCCGATCAGGATGTGGGCGATGTGTTTCACCACGGTCTGTATGAAGAGACCAAAACCCGGATTAATGATGCTGCCTCCAATAACGGTTTCTTTGATGGCTATTGGCGCCTGCATGACGTGAAAGTGGCGCAGCCGCAAAATACTGCCGATATTAACCTGCGCTATGAAACTGGCGAGCGTTATACGCTTGGACCAGCTCAGTTCCGGATGAGTGATCCGAGCAAGGAATTTCCTCTGGATATGGATATTCTAGAAAGCATGGTGCCGTGGGAAGATGGCGCCGATTACACCTTCTGGCGGGTCAACGGTCTGGCCAATAACCTGACCAACTCACGTTATTTTAACTATACGCTGGTCGATACCATGCGTCCCGATCCGCTGGAACGCCCCCCAGAATTGCCACCGGATATTCAGGCCCTGGTTGATCAGCGCAAACTTTCTGCTGAAGATTTCCAGCCGGTTCAGGACCAGAAAGATTTAAGCTCGACTGAAGAAGTGACCCAGTCAGTGGTGGATGAAGACCAGTTTGCTGGTACTCAGGAAGCGGAGCCGAATGAAAACATCCGTCAGCTACGGGTCGAACAGCAAACCCAGCAATCAGAAGAAGAGCGGCTAAAAGAACAGGCACGTCTGGAAAAGAAAATTCCGGTGATTGTGACTTTGAACGCCGACAAACTGAACAGTGCAGAAGTTGGTGCCGGTTATGGCACAGATACCGGAATGCGTGTACGTGGCCAGTATCGCCGGGCCATTGTTAACCGTCGTGGTCACTCCTTCGATGCCAACCTGGAACTATCTGAAATCCGCCAGTCTTTAGATGGCCGCTATAGCATTCCCTATAATCATCCACTGAATGACTATATTACCCTGGTGGCCGGTTATGAGCGTGAAGAGCGTAGCGATGTTTCTGCCGGCAATGACCTGTTAATTGAATCGGCAGTGGCCGGCGCCGACCGGATTATTAAAAATCAGCGTGGCAGCTGGCAACATGCTTATGGTCTGCGTTACCGTCTGGACCGTTTAACCCAGAACGGTGTGGTCGATATTGACAAGATTCCTGACGCCTTTATTGGTAATGGTTCCACCGAACAGCAGTCTTTACTGTTTGGTTATGAACTGTCACGTACCGATAGTAGCCCGCGTGTGAATCCAACCCGTGGTTTCAAGCAGATTTATAAAGTTGAACTCGGCAGTGAAAGCCTGTTGTCCGATGCCGATATGGCAATTTTAAATGCCGGCTGGCGTTTTATTTATTCTCTGGGTGAAAATAACGATCATCAGTTTGTTGGTCGTGCCGATCTGGGTTATATCGTGACCGAAGATTTTAGCAAAGTGCCTTATAATCTACGTTACTTTGCCGGTGGGGATCAGACCATTCGCGGTTTTGACTTTAAGAGCCTGTCTCCGCAAATTGATGGCTTTAAAATTGGTGGACAAGCACTTGGGGTGGGCTCACTGGAATATAACTATCAGTTCAGGGAAGGCTGGCGCGCAGCAATTTTTAGCGATTTTGGTAATGCTTATGATGCCGATTTTAGCAATCCGACCGAATACAGTGTCGGTTTAGGGGTACGCTGGGCATCACCAATTGGCCCGATTCGGGTTGATGTCGCTTCGGGCATTTCGGATGAGAATCATCCAATTCGTCTGCATTTCTTTATTGGCTCGCAATTATAAAATTAAGATTTAGAGAGAACTATGGCTGAAGTTGAACAGCAACCAAATACACCCGCGCCTGTACCCAAAAAGCGCAGAATAGTCAGAAGTGCCTTGTTGTCACTGCTGTTTATGGTGGTGTTGCTGGTATCGGCTTTGGCAATCATGTTCTCGACCGACCGTGGCAGTAAATTCCTGCTCGACCGGGTGCTGGAACGTCAGCAGATCATTCAGTATGAATATGAAGGCGGGAACTTATTGCGCGGTATTATCCTGCGCAATATTCTGATCACACTGAAATCGGTGGATGTCAAAATTGACCGCGCTGATGTCATGCTGGGCTGGCGCGCCGTGCTGAATAAGGAAATCCATTTTACCCATGCCGATGTGCGTAATCTGCAAATTACCACCAAAGGACCGCCAAGTGATGGACCATTCAAGTTTAATGAAATCCGTCTGCCTTTTGTACTCCGGCTTGATCATGCCGATCTGGACCGTTTGCTGATTCAGACTTCAGCTGGCAGCAAAGTCAATTTTTATGATGTAATCCTGAACAATGCGCTGTGGTCGGGCACCAAACTGGAATTTGAAGATTCCAGTATGCGTATGGATTATCTGTCGGTCAAAAATGCCAGCGGCGATATGGATTTTTATGGCAAATATCCGCTGAATGCCATTGGCGATGTGAATTTACCTTCGTTAAACAACAGCCTGAATATTCATGATATTAAAGTCGTCGCCAAAGGGTCTTTAGATACCGTTCAGGCCGGGGTGGCGACCTATACGCCCGATTTGCTCACCGGTTGGGTGGTGCTGCATCCAATGCGTGAAAATGTGCCGATGTTTGGTGAGCTGCAGTTTAATCAATACCATTGGCCGCTGTTACAAGACTGGGAGCTGTATACAGAAGACGGCACAGCCAAGTTTAAGGGTGATATCAAGCGTCTGGATTTAGATGTCGCTACCGATCTGATGGGTAAAGATATTCCAACAGGACAATATACCGCGCTCATGCATACCGATCTGGTCAATCAGCTGAACATCAGCAACTTAAATGGCCAGCTGATGCAGGGCGCCGTGAATGTGGCTGGTGTGGTCGGCTGGAACGAGCGCGTCAGCTGGGACCTCACCGGTCGCCTGGACAAGATTAATCCGAAAGACCCACTCATTCCGCAGGGGGTGCAGGATTTTCTGCCGCCAAGTCTGGATGCTCAAATTGCCTCTAAAGGCCATTTAGAAAATGGAACCCATCTGACGGCGCAGGTCGATTTTGACCGCTATGAAACCTGGAACCTGAAACTGGATCAGAATGCGCCGAAAAACCGCCAGCCAAACCCCATGGTGCTGGATGTACGCTGGAACAATATTGACCGCGCGATGCCTTATATTGGCTGGTTATCCAGTGAATCGGGTGATGTGCAGATGGCCCTGGTCGAAGGCCAGCAAAAGATTTTTGTCGCAACCCAGGTGGCACAGCATGAGCAGGGCGCTTTACCGGCGGGTATGTACAAGGCCGAGCTGAATCTGAAGAACAATAATCTGGATGTACCTAGCTTTAGCTATAACGCCGGCGCCAGCACCTTAACGGGACGTGCGCTGATTGAACTGCCAACCGACAAGCGCCAGCTCAAATGGAATGCTACCTTAAACGCGGACAATTTTAATCCGCAAATTATTGCTGATGCTGCTCCGGTCAATCTGCTGAATGGCCGTTTGCAGGCCAATGGTTTTGCCCGTCCAAACCAGCAGATTATTCATTTAAACAATATTGATTTACGCGGGCGTCTGGCCGAGCAGGATGAAACAGTGCATTTGACCGGGAACAGTACCGTGGCCTTGCTGTTCCATGATGAACGTGCGGGTGGCGGCTTCAAGAGCTTCGCGGTCAATTATGATGGCGCGCTCAACAGCAGTCTGCTGGAAGCCAGTCAGGGCAGTTTAAAGCTGAAACTGTCCGGTACACCGGAGCTGATCAAGATTTCAGACCTGCGTCATGACGGTGTGGCCGGGCAGATTCTGGCCAATGGTATGCTGAACCTGAAAAATGGCATTGGCTGGAACCTGAACGCCTCTTTAATCCGCTTTAAACCGCATTATTTTGTCTCAAGTGTGCGCGGCGAGCTGTCGGGCAATGTACGTACCCAAGGGGTTTGGTCAGATCAGCTTAAACGCATCAATATTGAAAAGCTCAATTTGGCCGGCATGATCAACAATAAACCGGTACGTGGTACCGGTAATCTGGCCCTGTTGATGGATGCTAATCAGCAAGGTTTCCTGCCGCAGCAGTTTGAGGCCAATAATTTATATCTGGCCTATGCCAAGAACCAGATTCAGGCTACTGGTAATGCACAAAACCTGAGAATCAAACTGAATGCACCAGCACTGTATGAACTGTATGCCGGTTTGCGTGGCCGTGCTTATGGCTATTTAAATGTGCAGTCGCAACCACGTTTGCAGGCCACCGCCAATCTGGTGGTCGATGATTTTGGTTTAAATAACCTGTTTAGCGTGCGCAAAATGCGTTTACGCGGTGAATTACCGACCTCGGAAAATACCCCAACCTTGCTTACGGCCAGTCTGGAAAATTTACGTAGCGGCAACCGTGAAATTCAAAAAGGCGAGATTTCACTGGCCGGTACCCGCCAGGCGCATCTGCTGAAAGTGAAAGCGGAAAACCGTTTAAGTAGCTTCTATGTGCAGCTGGCCGGCGGCTTTAATGCTGAAAATAACTGGCTGGGTCAAATCCAGAAAGGTGATTTTGACTCCTTAAGAACCCGTCTGGTGCAGCGTCAGAATGCCTCGGTCATCTTCCAGACCAAAACCAGTGATCTGTTTGTGGGTGCGCATTGCTGGATGAGCCAGCAAAGCCAGTTGTGTTTTGACCAGCCAATTCGAGTCAATAAAAACCGAGGCAATGTGTCCTTTGTAACGCGCAATGTCGACCTGAACGATTTTGCCGCCTTTATGCCGGAAGGTCTGGCGATTACCGGTAAAGTCAATGGACATGCCAAAGCCTCCTGGGCACAAGACCAGCGGCCAAAAATTGATGCACGTCTGGTAACCCGTAATGGGGTCATTGGTCTGGCAGGTGATGACCCGCAAGAACTGGGTTCGACCTTAAGCTATGATCAGGTGGCTGTGGTGGCTAAAAGTATTGCCGAAGGTCTGCAAATTCGACTGGATGTGAAAACCCCGGAAATTGGTGCTGGTTATGCCAATGTTATTATTGATCCATATACCGAGCGTAAGCCGATGCGCGGTGAAATTGCCTTTAATGAAGTGCAGTTAAAAGTCTTTAAGCCGTTTATTGCCGATGTGCGTTCTATGGCTGGGGTATTGTCCTTTGCCGGTAAGGTCGGCGGTACGTTAACCCAGCCATTACTGACCGGTGAAATGCGTCTGAAAGATGGTGCCATCAGCATGATTTCCCTGCCGGTGAACCTGACCAATGTGCAGCTGTATTCCTCGATTCGGCAGGATTCGGCCACAATTAATGGCGCATTTAACAGCGGTCAGGGTGTGGGGCATTTAACCGGTCATGTTGACTGGAAAGGTGTACCAAAAATTCAGCTGAACTTAAAAGGGGATAATCTGCTGGTGCGTCAGGCACCGCTAATTACTGCCATTGTGACGCCGGATTTATCCATGGAGGTTTTCCCGACCCAGAAACGTTTAAGCTTAAATGGCAAGGTCGATGTGCCGCGTGCGTTAATTTCCATGCCTGAGGCTTCTGATCCGGTGGTGAACCTGTCTTCAGATGTGCGTGTGGTGCATGAAGGGCAAGACCAGCTGGCGGTATTACGCTCTGCACGTCCTTGGGATATTCGTGCCGATCTGGAACTGAATCTGGGCGATCAGGTCATCTTCCAGGGCTTTGACAGCCGTATTCCACTGGTGGGCCGTCTGTATCTGAGTCAGCGTGGTCTGGAAACCGCCATGCGCGCCAATGGTGCAATTGGGGTTAGCCAGCGCGTCAAGATTGAAGCCTATGGCCAAAGTCTGGATTTAAACCGTGCCATCGCCCGTTTTAATGGACCATTAGCCAACCCGAGTCTAGATATTGATGCCAACAAGAGCGTACAGGGTAGCGTAGTCGGGGTGCGGGTGACCGGAACGGCTTCTGGTCCGAATATTCAGGTCTATAACGATGCCGGCTTGTCCGAGCAGGAAGCACTAAATGCCCTGATTACCGGCCGGATTAACGAAGGTGCCAGCGGTTTAAGCCAGACCGACAGTTTCCGTTCCGATGTCAACAATACCATTGCGGCGGCAGGTATCAGTCTTGGTTTAGGCGGCACGCGTGCCCTGACCAACCAGATTGGGCGTACCTTTGGTTTAAGTGGGTTGGCTTTAGATGCACAGGGTACGGGGGATGATACCCAGGTCAGCCTGACCGGTTATATCACTCCGGATCTGTTTATCCGTTATGGCGTGGGCGTGTTTACCCCGGTGAACAAGCTGACCTTGCGTTATCAGATGAACAAACGTCTGTATCTGGAAGCCAGTCAGTCGCTGGAACGTGCCGTGGATATTTTCTATAACTGGCGTTTCTAAGCCGTCTATTCTGAACTTGAAAATGCGCTCAACACGGGCGCATTTTTTCTGGCCGATTTCTCATTCACGATAACTTTGATTATCATAGCGGAAATAGGAGAGTATGCATGAACAAACTATTCGCTTTGGCTGCCGTAATTGCATTGGCTGGCTGTGCAGAGAAAAAGCCCTTAACCCCGGAAGAGCAATGGAAAGGTTACTGTACCAGTGTTGGTAATGCAGCACGAACCATCATGCTGGATCGTCAAAATGCCATTGAAAAAGATCAGGCACTGGCTCATGCGGACAAAGTAGAAGATGCAACCACACGCAAATTTATTTTTGAGATTATTGAAACGGTCTATGCCATGCCTGAGCAGGAAGTGAAGGGTGATGTAGATGCCGCGCGTGAGAAAATTAAAGCGCAATATACAGAAAAATGTCTGGCTACGCCGTATGACGAAATGCCGGATTATCGACGTTTTTAAGTCATGAACCCAAAATGCCAGATGACATATTTGTGATCTGGCATTTTTTTGTGCTCACTATTTCTGCATATAGATAACAATAATCAAAATTCGCTGCGTTGATTTATATTTTAAGCAGATATTGAGTCTGCTATTTCTTCCTCTACTTACTTCTAAATAGCCTAAGCAATATAAATATATATTGTGACACTTTTCTTTAGCACCAATATAGAAAAGCTTATCTTTTTAATGAATAATGGATTTAACAATAGCCAGAAGAAAGGAGCACATCATGGACGTGATTGGTTATCTGCATCATGCAGATTTGCTCTTGGAAGATGAACAGGGCGTGACCATTATTGGCAATAGCAACTATGTACTCAGTATTGGAGATAAAGTCTATTTTCAACAACTTATTGATGCTGACAGCAAGCGTTATCAGGTCAATATCTCCTTTGCCAGTGCCGGGCATAGTACTCTGCATGAAGATGAAATTCAGGTCAAATTTGAGGGCAGTCGCGAACATCTGCAGCAATATTTAAACAGTACAACGGTACACTAAGGTTGAATAGTAATTGGAACCCGGAAAAGGCAGCATAGTGTTGCCTTTTTTCTATTTAGAATTCGGTTAAAGTGGATTAAAAGCAGCAATGACGGGTCTAAACGTGCTCCGCTTGATTATTGTATAAACAATATGAACATCATTTAGTTATAAAATAATGAGCATCACAAAGAAACACCTTCCTTGCATTAACTTTTAACTGGAATTTTAGTAAAATTTTGCAGTCCATATTACTTGTGAAGCTTTGAACAAGCTGGAATTCACAGGTAATTTTTTAAAAAAGAGGAATAACACCGTGCTAGAAGCTTACCGCCAACACGTTGAAGAACGTGCCGCACTCGGAGTCCCACCGAAGCCACTTGATGATGCTCAAACCGCTGCATTAGTTGAATTATTAAAAAACCCGCCAGCTGGTGAAGAAGCTTTCTTGGTTGATTTGCTTGAAAACCGTGTTCCAGCGGGTGTAGACCAAGCTGCTTATGTAAAAGCTGCTTTCCTGTCTGCTGTTGCAAAAGGCGAAGCGACTTCTCCATTAGTTTCTAAAGAACGTGCGGTTTACTTACTAGGTACTATGCTTGGTGGTTATAACGTAGCGCCTTTAGTTGAGCTTCTGGAAAATGCTGAACTTGGTGGTTTAGCGGCTGACGCTCTGAAGAAAACCCTGCTTGTATTTGATGCATTCCACGACGTTGCTGAAAAAGCAAAAGCGGGTAATGACAATGCGAAAGCAGTACTTCAATCATGGGCTGAAGCTGAATGGTTCACTAGCCGTCCAGACGTTCCAGAAGAAATCAAACTGACTGTTTTCAAAGTAACAGGCGAAACGAATACTGACGACTTGTCACCTGCACAAGACGCGTGGAGCCGTCCAGACATTCCATTGCACGCAAATGCAATGCTGAAAAACGTTCGTGATGGTATCAACCCAGAAGTTCCTGGTGAAGTTGGTCCATTAAACCAAATTAAAGAACTGATCGCGAAAGGCAACCAGGTTGCTTACGTTGGTGACGTTGTTGGTACAGGTTCTTCTCGTAAATCTGCAACGAACTCTGTGCTTTGGTTCTTCGGTGACGAACTTCCACACATTCCAAACAAAAAAGACGGCGGTTACTGCTTAGGCGGTAAAATTGCTCCGATTTTCTTCAACACCATGGAAGATGCGGGTGCATTACCAGTTGAGATCGATGTTTCTAACATGAACATGGGTGATGAAATCACACTGAAAATCGATCACGCTGCTGCAAAAGTAACTGCGTTCAAAAACGGCGAACAAATTGCTGAATCTGAACTGAAAACTCCAGTGCTTCTAGATGAAGTACGTGCCGGTGGCCGTATTAACCTGATCATTGGTCGTGGTTTAACTGGTAAAGCACGTGAAGCTTTAGGTCTTGAGCCATCTTCTTTATTCCGTACTCCAGTACAACCTGCTGACTCTGGCAAAGGCTTCACTTTAGCGCAGAAGATGGTTGGTCGTGCATGTGGTCTTCCAGAAGGTCAAGGCGTTCGCCCTGGTACTTACTGCGAACCGAAGATGACAACTGTTGGTTCTCAAGATACAACTGGTCCTATGACTCGTGACGAGTTAAAAGACTTGGCGTGCTTGGGCTTCTCTGCTGACCTGGTAATGCAATCTTTCTGTCACACAGCTGCGTATCCAAAACCAGTTGACGTGCAAATGCAACACACACTACCTGACTTCATCATGAACCGTGGTGGTGTATCTTTACGTCCAGGTGACGGTATTATCCACTCTTGGTTAAACCGTATGCTTCTTCCAGATACAGTAGGTACTGGTGGTGACTCGCATACTCGTTTCCCAATTGGTATTTCATTCCCGGCAGGTTCTGGTCTGGTAGCGTTCGCTGCTGCGACTGGTGTTATGCCACTGGATATGCCTGAATCTGTACTTGTGAAGTTCAAAGGTAAAATGCAACCTGGTATCACTCTACGTGACCTGGTACACGCAATTCCTTACTACGCAATTAAAGAAGGTGACCTGACTGTAGAGAAGAAAGGTAAGAAAAATATCTTCTCTGGTCGTATCTTAGAGATCGACTTAACAGAAATGGAAACTGACTTAACTGTTGAGCAAGCATTCGAATTGTCTGATGCTTCTGCTGAACGTTCTGCTGCAGGCTGTGCGATCACGCTTTCTGAAGAGAAAGTTGCTGAATACCTAC
Source organism: Acinetobacter sp. YH12117 (assembly GCF_013418865.1). Lineage (NCBI taxonomy): Bacteria > Pseudomonadati > Pseudomonadota > Gammaproteobacteria > Moraxellales > Moraxellaceae > Acinetobacter > Acinetobacter sp. YH12117. Next base: position 1,626 of record NZ_VPBF01000005.1, on the reverse strand, counting down.
GTTCTAACATCACCATGCTGAAGTGGATGATTTCACAAGGTTATGGCGATGCTCGTACTATGGCGCGCCGTGTTGAGAACATGGAAAAATGGTTAGCGAACCCATCACTGCTTAAAGCTGATGCTGATGCTGAATACACTAAAGTGTATGAAATTGACCTTGCTGACATCAACGAACCTATCCTGTGCTGCCCGAACGATCCAGATGATGCGAAACTGCTTTCTGACGTTCAAGGCGACAAGATTGATGAAGTATTCATCGGTTCTTGTATGACGAACATCGGTCACTTCCGTGCAGCTGGTAAACTTCTAGACAAAGTTCCTGGTGGTTCTTTATCTACTCGTCTATGGTTGGCTCCTCCAACGCGTATGGACGAACACCAGTTAATGGAAGAAGGTTTCTTCAACATTTATGGTAAAGCTGGCGCGCGTACTGAAATGCCAGGTTGTTCATTATGTATGGGTAACCAAGCACGTGTTGCTCCGAACACTACTGTAGTTTCTACGTCTACTCGTAACTTCCCGAACCGTTTAGGTCAAGGTGCGAACGTATACTTAGCTTCTGCAGAGCTTGCTTCTGTTGCTGCGGTTCTTGGTAAATTACCAACTCCAGAAGAGTATCAACAATACGCTTCTCAAATCGACAGCATGTCTGCTGACATTTACAAGTACTTGAACTTCGATCAAATGTCTGAATATACAGATGCTGCTGAAAAGGTAGATACGAAGAAAATTGCTGCTGCTCAATTGTCTTAATTGATTAAGTAGTTAATAAGAAAATCCCACGTCATGTGGGATTTTCTTTATTTAATAGAATCTTACTAATAATAGACTTCTTGCGAAAGTATGGTTTTATCTAATTTTTGAATTGGCTAAAACCGCATAAAATATAGCTTTCGGCTGCTTAAAATTTGACTAACGCAAGAAGTCTAATAAAACTGTAATTTAGAAATTGGCCTTATGAAACTAAAGAATTTATCTTTTATATTATTAACATTTTGTTCTACACAAATTTTTGCAGAAGTGTCGTATACGAAGTTAGCAAACATAAAATTGGTTGATGAAAGTATATATCCCACAGGATATGACATTCAGTCTGAAGTGGAAAATTTGATTAGAGAGAAAAAGTTCAAAGATATTTCAAACAAAGCACAACAGCTTTTAAATAGTGAAGAATATAATTTTGATGGTAAGTTTAAACATACTAGTTATTTAGATTCTTTTCTTGGGATTGTAAATAAACATCGAGTAACTTCTCCAAATTATTATAAAGAAAATATAGCAATCGCACAGAAATGGATTAAGGCTGAACCAGAGTCACCATTAGGTTATATTTACTATACGCTTTGGGTTAGAAAACATGCTTGGAGCATTAGAGGGGGAAGTTATACTTCACAAGTATCGAAAAAAAATATGCAATATTTTGGTGATCAATCAATTAAAAATTTAAATTTTTTATTAGAAAATTATGATGTTGCATCTAAAGATCCTTTTTATTACTACATACTGTTAATGACCCTACGTGATCTGGGGGCTGAAGAAAACTACTTAAAAGCTTATCAAGATGGAATTGTAAAATATCCAAAACAGCGAGTTATTTATAATACATTTATGGGGAGTTTTGAGC
>NZ_VPBF01000060.1:0-10416 GCF_013418865.1 Acinetobacter sp. YH12117 | reverse complement strand
GGACAAGCATCGTCATTTTATTATGGTCAGCCTCAGGGTGAAGTGTGTCTAATCAACAGGGTTTTCGGTCTCTAAGTACTTTTTAAAGGGAACATCATCGACTCAAATCTCTATTTGCAACAGTGCCGATTAGGGGGAATTCAGGGATTACTTTTATTTCAAGCAAGTACAGGTTTTATCTGTACGATGAGGAAAATAAGAGAGAGTAAAAGTGGTAAGGAATTCCCACTGTTACTCTAACAGAGATTAAGCAGGATCAGCTGTAAATCCACGCTCACTGAGAGTGGCAATGACTTGATCCTGACTCACCGTTGTGTTGATTTCAACAATACGGTTTTGTAAATCAATATCGAGTGAGGCATTCGAGTCGAGCTCTTTAATTGCGGTAGTAATGCCGCGTGCACAACCACCACAAGTCATATTAGCGATGTGAAATTTCATATGTTGCTCCTTTTTAACAAAACATTTGTTTAAAACATTAGAACAGTAACTCTAAACTTTCACCATACAACCAGCCTTTTTCTGAATCAGTTACTCGCTGTAACTTGGTCTGTTTACAACCTTACAGTTTTCTTCAGAGTATTCCAAAGAAGAGTGTTCTAATGACTACAGTAAAAGTACTTAACCAACATTAATGTGACTTTAAAATGACATTTTTGTCATCTACGATCACTCTGAAATTTATAAGATTAGTTATTTCAATCAATGGTAGTGAACTGAATAGATGAGACCGTTATGGGTTGAAGATAAGCTAAAAACCGGTGACTACCTTTATGTATAATGCCTCATGATGCGATTTTACTGTTCTGATTGTCGTAAGTTGGCAGTCCAGTAGAAACTTTATTGCTCAGCTACAAAAGATAAATGCAGTAATGTTAAATTTCCTCAATTCCCTTATTTTGAAATTCTCTTATTCAATACCCACGACAGTGGTTATATAGCCTGTTGTTAATAGAATTGATAGACCTAATAACATCTCAAATAAAATGGCATGACTAAGGTGTTTAGCGAATTTAGGATGTTGAAGACGCGGGGTGAAATACCATTTGTTGAAGGCAGCTAAAAGTAGAATACCTATAACAAAAAACATTTTAACCATGAAACCATAGCCATATGCAGTATTGATTAAGGTATTAAAATCCTTAATTAAAAGAAGAGCTACACTAGCGCCACAGGCGATTAATATCCCAACAATGAAAGCAGCAATACGTCCAAATACATGCATGCGATCTTTTAAAGGTAAACCACTTATTTCCCGGCTGGTTTTCCATAACGGATATAAAGACCCCATCCATAACGACATAACTAGAATATGGATTGATAATAAAATTTGAGCAAGTAAGGTTAAATTAGCGACATGTCCGAGCTGGGAAAAACTAAAAATAATCGGGAGAAGTAAAACACAAAATATTGAACTTTCAATTATAGAAAACTGACCTTTGTTCCTGTTAAGTTTAACCACCATGAGAAGAAGTAAAAGAGCAAAACTAATAGAACGAAGAACGTATATATACCCCGTCGGAGTATTAACCAATATATTAATATACGTGGGGTCCACCATCCCTGTAATACCAGTATTGGCAAAACTACCAATCAGAATAAAAAATCCCAAGGTACTGGAAATTAGGCCTAATCCAGCGCCAATTGTAATATATTTAAGAATCGATTCTTTTAGTTCAAGATATTGTCTAAGTAAAAAATAGCAAAAGGCTCCACCAACGACAAAAGCTACACTTAAATATAAAATAACCTTAGTTAACCAAGTGGCCCACATCCAATATTCAGAAATCATTATTTTTGTCCATTCTAGAACAACATGCCAGCACCTCACTGACATGTTGAAAGGTAATCAATTCTTATTTAGTTGATTTGATAGTGAAACTATATTCACCATTCATGTTGTGACCATCTTTCCCCATTGTTGTCCAGACAACGGTATATTTACCTTTTTTCAGTTTCGGAAGAGCGACATCAAAGGATTTCTTTAAGTCATGAGTAACTTTATATTTTAAAGGAACATCTCTTCGCTGAGCATCCAGTAACTTAATATTCATCAACATAACCTCTGCACCAAAGTTAAGGGTCAAGTTCTTTGGTTGACTAAGGATAGATGCATTTTCCGCAGGAATCGCACTCACTAAACTCACATGAGCGAACGTAGTTGTAGTAGCCACAATCATCGTTGCAGCTACTACAACATTACGTAGAGCAGTCATTTTATTTTGAAATAATTTCATTTACGTTTCCTCTTGATTCGTTAGTTCATTAGAGATGACTTTATAAAATCTATATTTAATGAGACCACATCATCTCCTCTTATATTTCAATTATTAGTGAGAGACAGAAACAGAGCGATGACTTCAAAATTACATTTTTGTCATTTTTAAAATTTAAAATCTTTAACTATTAAAATAATCTTATTGAAAAATAATGATCATTTAACAAACAAATTATGTAGGTGGTTGATTTATGAAATGTAGTAATCATTTTGTCTAAGAAAATAGTAGCTATTTAATTTTTTATATTTTAGTTTAAATATAAACATGTTATGTTTAATTTGATCTAATATAAATTTGTGGGCTAAGCACATGACTCAAACACGTCCAAGAATGACCAAATTATTTGAACAGCTTGGTTTAGCTTCTACTGAAGAAGCAATTGCAAAATTCATAGAGAGCCATCAGCTAGCTGGAGATGTTTTTTTAACACAAGCAATTTTTTGGACTGATGCTCAACGTCATTTTTTAGAAGAAAAACTACACTCTGATGGTGAATGGACGACAGTGATTGATCAATTAAATGAGTCTTTACATGAAAATTCAGTAAAATAATTTTCCGTTAGTATTAAGGATCTACATTCTTCCCTGCATTGAATACAACTCATTCATACAGTAGTACTGTTTTGGAGATGGAATCTCTATTATATAAGTAGTAGATTCCTTACTCTGAAATGGCTTTGTTGCATAAATATGTAAGCATCTGATTTAAATAAATTTAACTTTGGATCAAAAAATAATCAAAACTTCTAAAATCATATAGTTATGAAATCTTTGTGCAACAAAGCCTCGCTATGGGGACCGGAACTGATGTCGCAATGAATAGTGCCCAAGTTACGCTGGTCAAGGGAGATTTACGAGGGATTGCTGTTGCCCGTTCACTTTCGGAAGCTACTGTCGGCAACATGAAACAGAACCTCATGTTTGCTTTCCTTTACAATGCTTTGGGTGTCCCTATCGCGGCTGGCGTACTATATCCATTTACCGGTTGGTTGTTGTCACCGATGATTGCCGCCTTGGCTATGAGTTTGAGTTCAGCTTCAGTCATCACGAATGCCCTTCGCCTGCGAAATAAAAAGTTATGATAGAGAGTTCTTTTCTTCCACCAGATGTACCAGGTCTTATTGCAGCACTTGCCATCGGCCTGCTCATTGGTTTAGAACGAGGATGGCACGATCGTGAATTGCCCGAGGGCAGCCGAGTAGCAGGCCTACGTACCTTCACATTGACAGGATTGCTCGGAGGAGTGCTCGGTCATTTACAACCAAACTTCGGGCCTTGGCCGCTGGTCGCGGCCGTATTAGGGCTTTCCTTATTATTAACAGTGTCCTACGCGCGTACCGCAAAACTTTCCGGTAATCTAAGCGCTACCACGACGATCGCGATGCTGTTGACATTAGTTTTAGGTGCATATGCATCCCATGGTAATGTTACTTTAGCATTAACCGCGGCTGTAATCGTCGCTGTATTTTTGGATCTCAAGCCAACCTTACACGGTTGGCTACGCTTGATAGAGCATCGTGAATTAACCGCATCCCTGCAGTTGCTGGTACTTTCTGTCGTTATATTACCCTACTTACCCAATACGGGTCTGGGACCTTTTGCTGCATTAAATCCTTACCAGTTATGGTGGGCAGTGATCCTGATTGCCGGACTCTCTCTGGCAGGTCATTTTGCCATGCGGCTTACCGGTTCAGAAAGAGGCATATTCTGGACAGGTCTATTGGGTGGTTTGGCATCTTCTACAGCTGCAACTGTCGCACTGGCACGCTATACACGCCAGCACCCCGTCATGGTCAGTGCTGCTATTTCTGGAACATTGGCTGCCTGTGGCATCATGTTTTTTCGTATGGTTGTGCTGATAGGCGTCATTGAGCCAGCATTGCTAAGCACTTTTGGTGGTGCAATGATGATTGCGGGAATCCTTCTGCTGGGTATGGCATTGTGGAGACAACGCCAAATTACCAGCGCTGAAAACAACGATCGAACAATAGAAGCAATGGCTCCTTTTGATCTTGGGACAGCATTCAGCTTCGCTGCTTTCCTGGCTGTCATGGCAGTCTTGGTCCCGGCAGCAAAACAATGGTTGGGCACCAGCGGCATCTTCGTATTATCGACTATTTCTGGGCTAGCAGACGTAGATGCTATTTTAGTCTCACTTGCCCGCCTGCATAGTACTGAAGGCTTAACAACAAATGTGGCTGCTGTCGCGCTAGGGCTGGCCACACTGAGCAACATGTTAAGCAAAGCGACAATTGCATGGATGACAGGGGGGGGCACAGTTTGGCCGAGCTATCATATTTGGCTACACAATTGCCATGATAGGTGCTGGCGTAGCTCTGGCTCTCAGTTTGAGCTTTATGTAAGGTCAACTCGGGTAAATGGAAGATGTTCAAAAAATGAGTTAAAATGATTTCCCTTGCATGGATTCACTTTGAAAAACAATGGTAAAAATGATTCGACCATTGAGGGATTCAGCCTGGATGGTCGCCCCAAGCATATCAAGAATAGATTTTGTTATCGCGAGCCCTAAGCCGGTTCCTTCTTCTGTTCTTTGTCTAGATGCATCTGTTCGATAAAATCGATCAAATAACCTGGATAGTTGTTCAGGAGAGATTTCAGGGCCTTCATTTTCAATTGAAAATATTGTGTTATCTAAATTCTGTTGAAGTTTTATGCGTATTGTAGAATTCTTATTTCCATATTTAACTGCATTAGATAATAGATTGCTGAGTGCTCGACGTAACATAGCAGGATCACCTTTGACATTTCCAGATCCTGTTTGTTGAAGCGTCATATTTTTTTCGGCAGCTAGCGCATCATAGAAATCAAATAAGGCTGTAACTTCTTTAACCAGGTCAATATTCTGTAAGTTCTGTAATTTTAGGCCATGTTCTGCTTTTGCCAAGAAAAGCATATCGGATACCATTCGAGCCAAACGTTCTAATTCTTCTAAATTAGAAAATAGTACTTCTTGATAGGTACTGGTATCTCGTTTACGGGCAAGACATACTTGAGTTTGAGTCATTAAGTTATTAATCGGTGTTCTAATTTCATGCGCTAAATCAGATGAAAAATCGGAAAGCCTTTCTAAAGCTGATTCTAGTCTGTCGAGCATATCATTGAAGGCAATTGCTAATGATTTTAGTTCTGTTGGTGTGTGCTCAACTTCTAAACGTTCTGAAAGATGTTGGGCAGAAATGCCTTCTGCGACCTTAGCCATTTTTTGCACGGGTCTTAAACCTCTCCAGGTTGCAAACCAGCCTAAAAACATTAAACAAATCGTACCGGCTAAACCAATGTAAAAAAGTTGACGCTTAAAATCATTTAAAAAATGTAGATGTTCAGATGTATCGATCCCCACAATAATGCGTACAGATTGTATTTCAGTATTTTTGTTTATATCCGTGTTGTAGATCATGCCACGATAGGTCTTATTCTTAATTTTCCATTTAATCCAATGGTTATTTGCTGACTTGATTAACTGTTGAGTATTAATGATTGAAGGTGTTGAACTAAATAAAATCTGACCTGCCGGTCGTTCTATTTGGACCATAAGATCATGGTGTCCAACTAAAGCATCTTTCAAATATAGATCAAGTTCTGGAGAATTTTTAGGATGCTGTTGGAGAAGATTCTGAATAAGCTGGATTTTACCTTCTAATTGGGTACGATCTTGCGTTTCAAAATGATGCATCACTAATTTATGGATGAAAAACCCCATCATAATGAGAATGCATATAGTCGATAATGAGAAAATAATACCAATACGAAAACTGATAGATTTGAATAATTTATTATTCATCTTCTACCTCTAATACATACCCCATTCCTCGAATATTCTGAATTAACTTAGGGGTAAAATTACTATCTACTTTATTTCTTAATCGTTTAATAGCGACTTCAACTACATTTGTATCACTATCAAAGTTCATATCCCAAATTTGAGATGCAATAAGTGCTCTTGGTAGAATTTCACCTCTTCTACGCATAAAAAGCTCCATAAGCGCAAATTCTTTAGCCGTCAGATCAATGCGTTGACCTGCTCGTGTTACCCGACGTTTTCTCAAATCAAGTTCTAAATCAGCAATCTTAATAATATTATTATCTTCTCTTTGTTGCCCTCGTCTAAGGAGCGTTTTTATTCGAGCTAGAAGCTCTGCAAAAGCAAAAGGCTTAACTAAATAATCATCAGCGCCTAGCTCTAATCCTTTTACTCGATCTTCGATTTGATCTCGGGCGGTAAGAAAAAGAATGGGCATTGTTTTACCGCTGCTACGAATATCATTGATAATATTCCAACCATTTATTCCAGGTAACATCACGTCTAAAATAATTAAGTCATACTCTTCAGAAAGAGCTTGATGTTTACCCGTTAACCCATCTGTAACCCAGTCCGTAATATAGCCAGCTTCGGATAAACCTTGCTTGAGATAATCACCAGTTTTTTGTTCATCTTCAACTAATAGTATTCTCATCTCAGAATCCTAAGTTATTCATTAAAACTATAATAACGTTATAAAACATCTGATCGAGATAGATTACAAAAATGTCATTTTCAAGTCACTTAGATGTTCAGTGCTTCACTTTATTGTAGTAGCAAGAAATTAACTTTTAGAGAAACTTATGAAAACTGTAGTGCGTCGTAGTCTAACAATTTTAATGTGTGCTGGAACTTTAATTGCTGGTACTCAATCTTGGGCAAAAGATGTATCAACCTCAAGTGCCACTAAAACGGTAAAAGCACAGGAACCTTGTACAAAACCTTGTAAAATGGAAAAAGATGACAAGACTCAGCAAGATCATAGTCAACATCAGTCTCCTAACTCATCTGACATGTCAAAAATGGATCATTCTATGATGAATATGGACCATTCTAAAATGGATCATTCAAAGATGAATATGCCTGGTAGCAATAAATAATTTTATAAATAGCGAGAAAGAAGTATTAAAGTTTATACTAAATATTTGCTTTATTACTTCAATCTTGACCTTTCTAAAGGTGAGATAGAATGTCAAAAAAGTTAAGTCATATACTCTTAATTGGAGTTGGTTTATTTTCATCAACTTGGGTAATGGCGGCAGTTAAAGAATATGATTTAACAATCGCTGAACAAACTGTAAATATCACAGGAAAACCAGTTGAGAGAATTACTGTAAATGGTAAATTCGTTGCACCACTTCTTGAATTTGAAGAAGGTGATGAGGCCGTTATCCGTGTTCACAATAAGTTAAAAAATCAGGACTCTTCAATCCATTGGCATGGCTTATTATTACCTGGAATTATGGATGGTGTACCTGGATTTAACAAATTTAATGGCATTGCCCCTAATAAAACTTATGAATATAAGTTTAAAGTCCGCCAAAATGGTACTTATTGGTATCATTCACATAGTAAAGGACAAGAACAAGACGGTTTATATGGTGCTTTTGTTATTTATCCTAAAGATAAAACTCCACTAACAGCTGCTGAAAAAACCGATAAAGATTACGTTGTTTTGCTTTCTGATTTTCATAATTCAACAAGTGATCAAATTATGAAAAATCTTAAAAAAGAAGCAGATTACTATCAGAACCGTCGCGAAACAGTATTCGATGTATTAAAACAAGTTAAACGTGATGGATTAAAGGCAACTTGGCAAGACCGCTCTATGTGGAATCAGATGCGGATGTTGAAAACAGATATGTCCGATGTGACTGGTTATACATTTTTAATGAATGGCAAAACACCTCAGCAAAACTGGACCGGTAACTTCAAAGCTGGTGAAAAAGTTCGCCTTCGTTTTATTAATGCTTCCGCTATGTCATTCTTTGATGTACGCATTCCAAACCTAAAAATGACTGTAGTCAGTGCTGATGGTCAACCTGTAAAACCCGTTCCTGTAGATGAGTTCCGTATTGGTACTGCTGAAACCTATGATGTCATTGTGGAACCAAAACAAGCACATTACCAAATTGAAGCTGAATCTATTGATCGTACCGGTTTTTCAGTGGGAACATTACATGAAGAAAGCAGCCCAGCAGTCAAACAAATTGAGATGCCTAAATCTCGCCCTCGTGCTTTATTAACTATGGAAGATATGGGGATGAGCCATGACATGTCATCTATGAAAGATATGAATCACGATATGTCTTCTATGAAAGGTATGGATCATGATATGTCTTCAATGAAAGATATGAATCATGATATGTCTTCTATGAAAGGCATGAATCACGATATGTCTTCTATGAAAGGTATGGATCATGATATGTCTTCTATGAAAGGTATGGATCATGATATGCCGATGAATAGCGCTACTGTTAAGGCGGCTTCAGACAAGAATGATAATACCGTATTTGGATGGGCAAATGCTTCAACACCTGAAGGTAATAAAGCATTGCAATATAGTGATTTGCAATCGTTAGATCCTCAAAAAGACACTCGTGCAGCTGAACGTGAAATAGAGATCCGTCTTGGTGGAAACATGGAGCGTTATATTTGGACAATAAATGGTAAAAAATTTAATGAAGCCGACCCACTAGTGGTGAAGTATGGTGAACGTATTCGCTTAAAATTTGTCAATGACAGTATGATGGCTCACCCAATGCACTTACATGGCATGTTTATGCAGCTTGAGAATGGTCAGGATCCAAGCAATATGCCAAACAAACATACGGTAATTGTTCCACCTGGGAAAACGATAACCACTCTACTCACAGCTGATGAGTTAGGTGAGTGGGCTATTCATTGTCACCTGCTTTACCATATGAGTGCAGGAATGATGAATAAACTCATTGTAGCTCAAGTGGAAGATGGTAATTCTACAAAGACTGTTCCTCAGTCCCAAGTAAATGAGAAGGGAGTAAATCCACATGCACATCACTAATAATTTGTTTTCAAAAACAACTTTGATGATTGCGCTATTTGGATTATCAAATCTAACGTTCGCTAAAAATGAAACTCCTGTACAAGAAAGTAATATTACAAATGGTATGAGAGTCTTATTACAGGAGTCTGGTGGCTTAAGATATAGCCCCCAAGAATTGTATCCAGAATATTATTCAATGGAAAATGCAAATGGGGGAGATAATATTATTTTGACTGCAAGAAAGAGATCAGACGGATCTCACGATGATCATCTTAAAGAACATGGCGGACAAATTTATCAAGTAACAAAACTTGAAAATGCATGGATAGTTGATGAAGATGGTAAGGGTAAGCTAGGAACAAAGCTTGAAACTTTGATTGGGACAGATGAAAATCGTCTATTTATTGAAGCCAATTCGGAAAAGTCAGAAAGTAATGATCCAGAATATGCTGTATCAGCACTTTATAGCCGTAACGTAGCCCCATTTTGGGATGTACAAGCTGGGGTAAGATATAGTGAAGATAAAAATAACAGCAGCAGCGATCGAGTGGATGGGGTTATTGGTATATTAGGTCTAGCTCCTTATTTCTTTGAAACACAAGCATATCTTTATGGCGGTGAGAATAATTTTTGGGGAGCAAGTTTTGAATTAGAACGTGATTTGCTTTTAACTCAGAAACTTATTACTCAACCTTATATCGAAGCAGATGTAATATTTAGCGATGATTCTAACTATGCTGCAAAATCAGGTTTATCAGAACTAAAAACTGGTATCAAAACCCGATATGAGATTACTAAGCGAATTAAACCTTTCATTGATGTTGCTTACCAATATGAAAAAGGACAGAAAGCCACTTCTATGCAAGAGGCAACAGAGTCTGAAAAGGGATGGAAATATGGTGCAGGCATCGAATTAGTTTTTTAAAATAGTATGATTTGGATTCATGAATGGTAGCTTCGGCTACTATTCATGAATTATTACTATTTATTTTCGAATCTGTAAAACTAAAAAAGCTTAATTTTTGGTCTATTTTTATGCAGTGGTTAAAAACATGCTTAAAATTATCACTTATGAGAGTTTTTGATATGCCAACTAAAAAACCAACATCTGAGCGTGATATCGCTAAAGCAGCTGCTTATATATTGCAAGAAAGCTTTATTAAAGGGTAATCCCCCCTAAAAATAATAGGATCTAAAAGTAGAATTTTCTCTTAAGATACGAGCAGGAGATTCTGCATGAAAACATCTAAATTTACTGACAGTCAGATCATGTCCATCTTGAAACAGGCAGA
>NZ_VPBF01000059.1:0-11821 GCF_013418865.1 Acinetobacter sp. YH12117 | reverse complement strand
AATGGAGAAATCTAATCGGTATGTTATACCTGAGAGAAGAGTGAGGAGTTATCCAAGGGTTGTAAAAGGAAAACCTCAAAAATACCCAAGAAAAAGCCAGTCAATCTCTTAACTGACTGGCATTACCAGGATTGGGGCTTTTTTTATAGCAAATTCATGCGACAAGATTACATTTCGCTTAAACAATTTTCACTGAATTGGGCATAATAGAACGAAATTGATTTGATTGAAGAGAGCTCTCTGCATGTTAACGGCACAACAACAACGCTTGGTGCAAGCCATAGAAGAACTAGATCAGGCCCAAGTGCAACAGCTTCTGGCCGCGGGGCTTGATCCGAATTTTATTGATTCTGAAAAAGGCCCGGTAATTTCAGTCTGGTCCGATGGCCTGTTTCAGTGGTGGGAAGCCATTTGCGAGGCCTATGAAGCGGGCCAGCCGCACAATGAAGCACAAAAACAGCAGGATTTGGCCGTCCATATGGAAATTCTGGACGCGTTAATTCAGGCCAAGGTCAATTTGCATTTGTGGGATGCGGAAGAAGTCTATGGCCCGTTATGGGACGCCGCCAGTGCCGCCTGTGCACCTGCGGTAAAGCGCCTGCTTGAAGAAAACGTCGATCCAAACCGTAAAGATGAAGATGGCCTGACCATTTTGTCATCCATCAGTGATTTATTCTTTGATTGCGACTTTGATGAAATTAACTGGGCTGAAGCCTTGCCTGAAGAACAGCAAACCTTAGAACTGCTCCGTGCCCATGGCGCGAAAATGACCAAAGAATTGGCTTAAAATTGAGATAAACACTATGTCAGCATTGAAATTATTGGGTGTGATGGTGGCGACTGCAGTCAGCAGTCAGGTCTTTGCCGCCGAGTTTGCATTTGACCGTCCGGGTGTGGGCATGAGCACCGGAATTACGCCGGTCGGCCAGTTGGCTTGGGAGCAAGCGCTGGCCAATGCGCACTATCAGAAAACCAAAGATGACAATGGTCTGACGCAGGAAATTACTCAGCTGCACGCCGATACCTTACTGCGTACCGGTCTGGCGGATAATCTGGAATTACAGCTGGGCTGGCAGGGTCCGGGCTGGAGCCGGGTAAAAAGTGCTGGCCAGTCGGTTGAAGAAGATGGTCTGGGGGATGTCAGCATTGGTCTGAAACATGCCATTGATTTAGATGATGAAAAACTGTCGATGGCGGTGCTGGTCGAAGCGCAGATTGCCACCGGGAATGACGGTTTTAGTGCCGAAGAGGATATTTACAGCCTCAGCTCGGCAGTGGCCTATGCCTATAATGATTTACTCACCACCTCAATTAGCATGCGTTATGAGTGGCAGGACAGCAATTGGGCCTTGCAGGCAGTGCCGGGGATTCAATATCAGCTCAGCGATAAATGGGCCGGCTTCTCCGAGTTTATTTACCGCAAAGCAGAAAGCCAGAAAGTGGAATATGCCTTGGGTTCAGGTCTGATTTATGCCTTAAATGCACGTACCCAGCTGGATGCCAGTGTCGGTGTTGATTTAAATGGCGCTGATAAAAGTTATCATGCCGGTTTAGGTGTGGCCTTCCTGTTCTAAGTCCGCTCTGGTTATGGTGCTGTAGAAAGCGGGGAGTGCATAGCCTCTCTCGCTGACTGCTAGAGAGCTGCAACTTATTTCTGCTGACGGTCTGTTCACAGGCCGTTTTTTCTATCTGGATCAGCAGCAGAATTGCTACAGATCTTGACACAGGTGCTGGTAGATCACGCTATCATGATGGTGATGATCAAAGCAGATGGGTGTCCTATTCATGGATTCAAGCTCGGCTTGTAAGTTCTGGCGCTGTATATCTTTTCTTACCAGGTGGCACTGCCCAGCGATTGTGAATATTAAAAACAACAACAGGAGGATGAGTCATGATGGAACTGTACATTGCCAACAAGAATTACTCCAGCTGGTCCATGCGGCCGTGGCTGGTCCTTACTGCTTTTGAACTGCCGTTTCGTGAAGTGCTGTTACCTTTTCCTAAAGAACGCGGCACGGGCTATTTTAAACAGGATGTACTGGCAATTAACCCGAATGGCAAGGTACCGGTCTTGGTACATGACGGGCTAATGGTCTGGGATTCACTGGCGATTTGTGAATATTTGGCCGAACAGTTTCCGGAGCGCCAGCTATGGCCGGCTGGTCGGGCACAGCGGGCTCGGGCACGCGCTTTGGCTGCTGAAATGCATAGCGGTTTTCAGGCACTGCGTAACCATTGCGGCATGAATATTCGCGCTGATCTGGCAGAAGTCGGACAGATGTTATGGGCTGAGCAACCTGATTTACGTGACGATGTAGCCCGTGTCTGTCAGATCTGGTCTGAGCGTCCGGACCCGGGCGGTTTTCTCTGTGGTGATTTCTCGATTGCTGATGCCTTTTATGCACCGGTGGTCTGGCGTTTGAAAAGCTATGCGCTGCCCGTGAATGAAGACAGCCAGTATTATATGCAGACCATGCTGCAACATCCGGCAATGCAGGCCTGGGAACAGGCCGCGAAACAGGAACAAGACTGGGTCAATTATCTGGAGCTTTATCAGTCCGAACCATCCTCTAGCTAAGCCTTAAGAGGCTGCTGGTTCCAGCGGCTGATACAGTACCACCTGATTGCGGCCATAGGCTTTGGCCTGATACAAAGCCTGATCGGCCTGACTGAGCAGCTTTTCATAAGGGGTATTGTGGTGCGATAAGGCAATCCCGAAGCTGGCAGTAAAATGGATCGACTGGTTATGCTCATCATACAGCTCAATCTGGGTGATGGCCTGCCGGCAGCGCTCGGCCACCTGTTTGGCCTGGTGCGCAGTGGCCTGTTTCAGGACCAGAATAAATTCTTCGCCACCAAAACGGCCCAGCACATCCTGCTCGCGGATATGGCCGGCCAGCACATGACAGACTTGGACCAAGGCTTCATCGCCTTTATGATGGCCATGCTCATCATTAATCTGCTTAAAATGATCCAGATCGACCAGAATCACTGCATAACTGGGTGCCTGTTTGTGGTTCAGTTGTTCCAGACACTGGTTGATACTGCGCCGGTTAAAGGTATTGGTGAGCGGATCGACCTGACTTAAATGTGCAATCAGCGCCTCCCGATAGCGCCACTGACTCAGCAGAATTTCAAACAGCACCAGGCAGGTCAGCAGAATCGGCACAATAAAAAACAGCATCGACAGCACCCAGAAGCCATTTTTATACAATTATTTTAATAAAACCTAACATATCATGATTTTAGAGAATTGGTAATGGCTATTTTTTGTACTTTTCGGGAAAATATCGTTGCATGGGTGCAACAGTGTGTGTTGTTTAAATCACTTATTTCTATTTTAAACTGCAGTAAAATGGCGCTATTGAAAAAATCACAGTTTAGGATTCTCTCCCATGAAAATTTTGCATATCGACTCGAGTATTTTAGGCGACGCTTCTGTATCACGTCAGTTGTCTAAAGCTATTGTGAACCAGCTACAGGCGAAAAATACAGCGGCCCAAGTTGACTATCTGGATCTGGCTGAACAGACCATTCCGCATTTAACCGCTGAAATTTTAATGGGACAAAATGCCGAGCAAAGCGCTTTAGGCGAACAGATTCTGCAACAATATCTAGATGCTGATGTCGTGGTGGTGGGCGCAGCCATGTATAACTTCGGTCTGCCATCGACTTTAAAAGCCTGGATTGACCGGATTAGCGTGGCAGGTCGTACCTTTAAATACACCGAAAATGGCCCGGTCGGTCTGGCAGGTGACAAGAAAGTGTATATCGCCAGCAGCCGCGGTGGTGTCTATGGCGAACAAAGCCCGGTTGATTTCCAGGAAGCATTCCTGAAAACCGTGTTTAACTTTACCGGTGTCAGTGATATTGAAGTAGTACGTGCTGAAGGGGTTAGCATGAGCGATATTAAAGATCAGGCGATTACTACGGCATTAGACCAGATTGCCAAAATCTAAGCTTTACGGCGCTGCATTAATCACAAAAAAGGTCAGTTTCTACTGACCTTTTTTTATGGCGTTTTAATCTTGGTCCTGCTGATGGGCAAATTCGGCTAAATCGGCCAGCGCCATTTTGGCTTCATCAAACCACGGTGAGAACATAATAAAGTTATGCCACATACCGGTATACAGTTTAAAACTGACCTTCACGCCCGCCTGTTCGGCCTTGTCACGAAAACGCTGCGCATCATCCAGCAGCAGTTCTTTAGAACCCACCTGCACCAAGGTTGGTGGTAAATCGGTTAAATCATCAAATAGCGGCGAAACACGCGGATCACCACGATCGACCGACGGTGGCACATAGTATTGAATCCCGGTTTCCAGAGTTTCAATCGACAATAAGGCATCGTGTTTGCGGTTATAACGAATTGATTCACTGGTCAGGGTTAAATCCAAAAATGGTGAGAGCAACATGAGGCCGCTGACTTGCGGTAACTGTTCATCACGGATTTTTAAGGCCAGTGCCAGCGCCAGATTGGCGCCGCAGGAATCTCCTGCCAGCAAAATATCTTTGGCCTGTACGCCCTGATCCAGCAGGGTCTGATAGACATCAAAAATTGCTTCTAAGGCTTCCGGGAATGGATTTTCAGGCGCCAGCGGATAATCGATATGAATCACCTGCATCTGGGTGCGGGCGGCCAGTTCAGTCAGAAATGGGCGATGGGTATTTAAAGACCCTAAATAAAAGGCACCACCGTGAATATAGAAAATCAGTTGGGTGGCTTCATCTTGCGGCTTGATTTCTTCGGCTTTCAGGCCAGCCAGACGTAAAGCGCGGACTTCAACAGTTTTATTGGTCGGAAACAGCCGGCACATCTGTTCGAGGGCGAAACGCAGCGGATTATGCGGTAAATTATATTGGCTTGGCAGGCGGATGGTGGTTTTTAAAAAGCCTTCTGTGAAAATTTGTTTCAATAACGGGTTGATCTTCATTGTTCTTCCATCTTGTTCTTGATTTTGGCCTGTGCTTGCGTATTTACCAACACAATTTACAAGGTTACACTAAATGGTCACATTCAAAAATTGCAAATTTGTAGTGACTTTTTAATACTAAGGCTGTCTAACACTAGACTAGGGAATCAAAAAAAATGAAAAAAATTGCACTGGCATTAGGATTAATGGGTTTAACAGCTTTGGCGAATGCTGCTGATCCGCTAAATGGTACTGTCTGGAAAACAATTGATGACAAAACCAAGCAAGCAAAAGCAACCGTCAAATTTACCGAGCAGAAAAATGGCACGTTAACTGCAACAATTCAGTCCATTTTAACGCCGGGTGAAGAAAATGCCTGTACAAAATGTGAAGGACCTTACAAAAACAAATCCTTGAAAGGTTTAACCATTGTACGTGGTTTAAAGAATTCGGGTGGTACCAACTATGACAGCGGTTCAATTCTGGATCCGCAATCAGGTAAAACCTACAAGTTAAAAGGTCAACTGGCTGATGGCGGGCAGAAATTACAATTGCGTGGCTATATTGGCGTAGCAGCGCTGGGTCGTAACCAGACCTGGGTTCGTGTGAAATAAGCCAGCCAATAGAAACGGATTAAACCAGAAAGCCTGATGCAGATGCATCAGGCTTTTTGATTTTAAGCGGATAAATCAAAAGCGGATAAAAGAACTTATCCGTTTAAGGCGCGATAGGCGGTTTCATCAAAACCAACAATAAAGCCGTCTGCGGTGGCCAGCACAGGACGTTTGATCAGGCTGTTGTGAGTGCGTAAGGCTTCAATTAAATCTGCTTCGCTGGACAGGGCTTGTGCCTGTTCCGCTTCCG
Source organism: Acinetobacter sp. YH12117 (assembly GCF_013418865.1). NCBI lineage: Bacteria > Pseudomonadati > Pseudomonadota > Gammaproteobacteria > Moraxellales > Moraxellaceae > Acinetobacter > Acinetobacter sp. YH12117. Next base: position 6,044 of record NZ_VPBF01000059.1, on the reverse strand, counting down.
ACAGTTTGCGCCAGGTGGTGCCTTTTTTATTCAGAATTTTGTCCTGACCTTCAGCATCCAGCCAGTGTTTTAGCGTTTCTGCATCAATCCCCTGTTTTTTATAATCATGAAATTCATAAGCCAGGCCCAGTTCATTGAGCAGATCAAAGGCTTTTTTCATGGAGTTGCAGTTTTTAATACCATAAATTTTAAGCATAAAGCGGATTCCAGCAAGAAACACAATGCTCAAGAGATTAACCAAAAAATTGGTTTTGCACTATAGCGGGTATAAATATTGAGTTCATGGTTCTGAAATTAAACCGTCATTAAAATGCAACGCTACCGCGCCATAATAGTGGCAGAAAAACAAGACAACACTTGAGAAGAATTATTCGTACTAAGAAAAAAACGAAAAGCAAAGAGCCAATATAAAAAATAAAAGCCCAGATGTAGAAAACCCGCATTTAATCATCCTGATTATGCGGGTCTCACTACAACGTCCGATGTCACATCCTTGAAACAAAGACCATCATGGCTTTGTTTATTTGCATCCTACGGCTTCCTGTCCCTTTGTTGTCATCCTGACACTGTCCCTTTGCCGTGCTGCAATAATGCGCCGATTTAAAAAGCAGATAAAGGTCTGAATGACGACAAAATATGTCGGAAATAAACCTCTATTGAGTGAACAATTGTTCACTAAATAGGAAGGTTTTTAGTTGAGTTTATAATCAATAATCACCGGGGCGTGGTCGCTATACCATTCCTCTTTGTAGACCCAGGCATTGACGGTACGTGCTTTCCAGTCCGGTGAGCAGGCATGATAGTCAATCCGCCAGCCAACGTTCTTGGCACGCGCTTGGCCACGGTTCGACCACCAGGAATACAGTTCGGCTTCTTTGCGCACTTCACGGAAGGTGTCGACATAGCCCAGATCATCATAGATATGATCGAGCCAGGCACGTTCATGCGGTAAACAGCCGGAAGATTTCTGGTTGCCTGACCAGTTTTTAATATCAATACGTTTATGCACGATATTGTAGTCGCCGCAGACAATGATCGATTTATTTTCATCGCGCCATTGTTTCAGGATTTTTGTATATTCTTCGAGGAAGTGGTCTTTACGGGCTTGTGCTTCTTCACCCGATGAACCCGATGGCAGGTACAGCGAGCAGATATGTACCGGATAACCCAGACCTAAATCAAATTCTGCCGTGACAAAACGGCCTTGGGAGTCGGCCAGTTCAAAGCCTAAACCATCCTGAATAGACACAAACGGCAGGCGGCTGTAAATGGCGGTGCCAGCATAGCCCGGACGTTCAGCTGCGAACAGATGGGTATGCCAGCCTTCCGGTTTGAATTTATCAGTCCACTGCGCATGGGTCAGACGGCTTTCCTGAATGCAGATGACATCAGCCTCTGATTTTTCCATCCACTCCAGCAGGCCTTTACTGACCGAAGAACGCAGGCCATTGACGTTAATTGAAACCACACGAAGAATTTTTTGATCACTCGGATAGCTACTCTTTGGTATCATGCGCAGGTCTTACCTCAATTTATGAATTTTGGAGCACCTCATGTCAACGCAAGCGACATTTAACCCTCAAGCTTTTATCGAACTCGCATTATCACGTGGTGTGCTTAAATTTGGTGAGTTTACTTTAAAATCGGGTCGCGTGAGTCCTTATTTTTTTAATGCCGGTTTATTAAATGATGGCGAAGCCTTGTCATTACTGGCGTCAGGCTATGCAGCCAAGTTAACAGAATGTGAAAATGTTGATGTGATTTTTGGCCCAGCCTATAAAGGCATTCCATTTGTGGCGGCAACGGCGGTGGCTTTATCGCAAAATCATAGCGTGAGTGTGCCTTGGGGCTTTAACCGTAAAGAAGCCAAAGATCATGGTGAAGGTGGCGTATTGGTCGGTGCATCGGTTGAAGGTAAAAAAGTCTGGATTATTGATGATGTGATTACCGCAGGTACAGCAATTCGTGAAGTGGTGACCATTTTAAAAAATGCGGGTGCCACAATTGCCGGTGTACTGGTCGCGCTAGATCGTCAGGAAAAAGGGCAGGGTGATTTGTCTGCGATTCAGGAAGTTCAAAAAGAGCTAGAAATTCCGGTACATGCCTTAATTACCATGAAAGATTTAATGAATTATCTGGATGCCAAAGGTGAAAAAGAGGCTTTGGCGAAGATGGAAGCATATCGTGTGAAGTATGGGATCTAAGTGCTTGTCAGTTTTATTGAATGATCGTTGGAATGTTGATCTAACTCAGCGTGGAATGTGATCAATCTATAAAAAGCTCAACTCAGCTGAGTTGAGCTTTTTTTATATAATAACTATATGATTTATATAAAATAAAAATATGATTTCGTATAAGGCGTATTATGCTAATTTGAGATAGACTTAAACTTCTTAATACGACGGAACCGTTTAAAACCTATTTGCTTTTGGATTTAGATAGAGCTTATGAATCAGAATGATATGAATAGCCACCAAAATTCTAGACACACATAATCATCTTTTGATGGGCCTTTTCATAATCTAATGGAGAACGCTGACCATTGGAACCATGTCTGCGTTTTGAATTGTAGAACATCTCAATATATTCAAAGATATCCGACCTTGCTTCAGTCCTGGTCGCATAGATTTTCTTTTTAATTCGTTCCCGCTTTAATAGCTGGAAGAAGCTTTCTGCAACAGCATTGTCATGGCATGAGCAGTGTACTGCGCAAGTCGACGACTCATACTACTTTCAAGATTATGATGTTTGAGAAATGTCTGCCATTCATGACTGGTGTATTGGCTGCCTTGGTCAGAATGGATTAGGACTTTGTTCTTTGGGTTTCTTCGCCACAAAGCCATCAATAACGCATCTAAAACCAGATCTGCCGTGATTCTGGATTTCATAGACCAGCCAACAACAAGACGTGAAAACAGGTCAATCACAACTGCGAGATATAGCCACCCTTCATGAGTGCGGATATAAGGGTGAGTAGACCAAGGGAATCTCACCCTTAGCCCCTCGCAGAACCGGACGTGAACCTCTCAGCTCATCCGGCTCCCATTATCCAACCGATGGTAAACATCCCATTTTCCAGTGCACAAAGGCATTTGGAAAATCACGCGCAAGTCGCCCTATCAACGGCAAACTTAAATATTTTCGGATATTAACAGAACGCTATAGAAATAGACGGAAACGATTTGGTCTAAGAATGAATTTAATTGTTGGAATGGTGAATTGGATGCTCTTGAATTAACTTTCGCAAGAGATCTATTGGTGAAGTTTATTTATTCATTTTGAAAAAAAGCGAGAATTTATATCCTCGCTTTTTGAATTTGCATAAGATGTATTATTTTAATTGTAAAAATTTTTAATCAATTTCATACTCTGATGGATCTATCTTATACTTTTTAAAAAGTGCCGAACGTACAGAATCATTTATAGTCTCATCATTTTTAATAATCAAATATATATCTTTCTGGATTAAAGCTACACTTTTAGCCATGTTTAATAAGTCTTTAGATCTTATGGCTGAAAGCTCACTAGGTTGCTTTAAAATTTCAGGATCTTGTTCTTCAAAATTAAAATCAACCCCCTGTAAATTGAAGTAAACTTTTACTCTTTGATTTAAAGAGTCACTATCATCATATAGTACTGTTCCCTCTGGAAGAATCGAATATTCTGGTAATGTAGAGTTCTGGGAATATTTACCTTCAAATGAATAAATCTTTAAAGGTCTTTCTAATATATGAATTTTTGGCACTTCTGTTCCTCGCCATAGATATATATTCAATAAAAGTTGAATGAGAAAAAGTAAAGATAATATTATGATTATTAATTTTCTTTTCATTTCAACTACCTATTAATACGATAAGTGTTTTTTATGTTAACTTTTACATCTGGAGACTCTTTTAAGTAATCATTCAAATTATCTGGTAAAAATAAATAGTTAGGCATTTCATATTTACTAGCCTTAAAAGCAAGTTTAGCCGTAGTAGGTAAGACTTTATCAGAGTTAACAAATCTATGACCTGATTTAGCCATACTTGGTATGGCCTTTTTTGTTGCATCTAAACTTTGGGTAGTACAGTTAGGTCCTAAAGCAAAGTAATCTTGATTAAGCTTATATCGTTTATAATGTGTAGTATTTTGGACAGATAAAGATGATTTAATTAAATTATTATAATAATTAATAACTAAATTAGCCTGACTATCAAAAATTTTATAGCCATAGGCATAAGTTGTTCTAGAACGTCCGCTATTCGCCCCTTGCCTATTTTCTTCCTCAATATATGCTGAAAAACTACTCCAAACTTTTAAGATACCTTCGCCACGAGGACTACTAGCTCCAGATAGAGTAAAAGGACCAAAAGTCTCAGGTTTAATGCGACCATAACGACCAAAATCGTAAATATACTCTTTCCCTTGTACTTTAATATATACAGCAGTATGTCCATAAGGAGATTCCTTTTCTCCTGTACCATAAGCACTTCCTACCAACAGATGTAATTCAGCCTCAGGTTTTAAAGAAACTTGTTGAGTTGGTGAGTTTGAACTTTTTGTTGTATTACTTGTTGTTGTTGTCGTCACATTAACTCTCTTCTTGATCAAACCATTTTACTTCTAGTTCATCAGTTTCAGGAGACTTAATTGTATGTGTCATCCCTTCATTATCTGTAAACCCATAGGTCTTAATGCCTGTTCTTTTATTCAAAATTGAATAAGGAATATTTATTAAAATTTCATTATTTTCGGAATTAATTGCCTGAAAATTTCGATGTTCTGTTTTAATTCTTATATCAGGCAAAACTGTTCTAGCAATGTCAACTTTTGTTCCATTTTTAAAAAGATGTTGTCCTGCTTTGGCTTCAAACTTTGCAGGAGTTATAATTTTAATACCATCTTTATTAATGATAATCTGAGAACCACCAGCCATAGGTTTACCTATTCTTTATCAATTGTAAAAATTCAATTAAAATTGGAAAATATAAACATTTCAAAACCTTGGGTGTAAACATGACTTTCATTGTAGCCATACAATTAAATGATAGCATCATTGTCACCACAGACAATAAAAAAATTGTTTTAAAAGAATCTGGTGAAATTCAATTTAATACTAAAAAAAGTCAAAAAATCTACTCATGGGACAAAGGTATTATCACGGGTACAGGTGAAAGTTATGTCATTAGCCGATCTATTGAACTATTTAAGACATTAGCTCACTCAGACATCAACAAACTTCCTCAATGCCTCGATATTTCTAGACAAATAAGAGAATTCGAAGTAGGAACTGACTATTTTCAGATTGAAAATACTAAACTACTTTGTTCCAGTTATAGCGAATATGGCGCACAGCTCTATACAATACAACGCTTTGAACCCTCACAACCGTATGAAGTCACCGTGATTTCCCCTATGGATATTAGAGTTTGGTTGTTTCATCCTAATATTGAAGCCATATCTAATGACTTACAAAACCTCTATGCTGATCTAAAAGATTACAGCACCTTTACCGATAAAGCTGAATGGATTAATTACTATCTCAACCACCTTGCACCGATGTATCAAAAGCAGAGCAAACAAGACCCACTGATGAGTAAAAGGTTTGATTTCTTTCTTCAGGCGAAGAATGAGTATGTGTTTGGGCATGTTCCCAATACCCAAGAAACAGCTTTGAATTTTCAAGAAATATCCACTAATTTTGGAGCTATTTAAAATAAACTGTTATACGAAATTGACAATATGTACAGAATTCTGTGCATTTATATTGTAAAGTTTCAATCCCTACCGCTGAGGTAGTCTAGCTAGCAGCGTTTTGACGCAGCTTACCCTATGAGGGATAGATATATACAATGTATTTACATATGTGGATGCACGTAACAATTTAAAATCTGTTTTAGATAAAGTCTTGATGATGTAGACGTTGCTCTTATTAGGCGGATTCAAGCGGCAAGTGCAACAGTATAAAAACCAGCCATAACTTCACTCGGTGTATACCAGCCTAGTGTTTTTCTAGGACGATGGTTAAGTGACAATTCTATCTGCTCTATTTCATCGTTTGA
>NZ_VPBF01000058.1:0-12247 GCF_013418865.1 Acinetobacter sp. YH12117 | reverse complement strand
ATAATTCAAGTGAATTTGTTTGAAAGAAGAACTTTAAAAGCTTTATTTTCACCCGATAAAATACCCATAAAACAAGAGGAAGCTCAAATGAGCTTCCTCTTGTGAAAAATTGTGGGACAGCAATGGCACCGTAGTGCCCTTTCTCTTTTTTGCTCACTTATTTCAGGTTCAGCTGATATACCGCGGTGCTGCCGCTGACTTCATTGCCCACCACCAGTAATGGCTGGCCATTAGGCGAGTCCTTTGCCGCAATAAAGACCAGACCTTCCGGGCCTAAATCACCGGCCTGCCCCAGCTCAATTTGTTCAGTGCTCGCACTCATCTCACGGCTATTCAGATACTGCACAAAACTTGGTGCAGATGGAGTCGATACATCATAGACCATCACCCCGCCAGCACGTTCCAGACCAATAAAGGCAAAGGTTTTGCTGCCAATCTGGCCCAGCGTCACGCCTTCAGGTTCAGGGCCTTTGTTGTCACTGCGGTTATCCATGCCGGCTTCTTCATGGTTGGCATTGAAAATTTCCGGATGATGCTCGGCAATGTACTGCTCAAAATCATCCCCTGAATCCCAGACCCGTTCCAGACCGTTTTGCGCGCTATTTTCTGTCCAGATACTGACCGAGCGTGCACCAAAACTATAAAGATGGTCATATACCAGATTGCCGCGTTCATTCAGCTTTGGCGTACCATCGGCATTTTTCTGGTAGCCTTCAGTCCAGGTAATATTCAGACGACCCAGCAGATGATCTTTACGGCAGTCACCAGCATTGCCTGCCGTGGCACCGCAGTAGCCAAAATTGTCCGGATTCAGCTCGGCACCTTTGGCCAGCTGGCTTAAGTGTGCCGGTAAATCATCGCCTAAACGGCGGGCAAAGCCATCGGCATGTACCAGATGTTTAACTCGCCATTCTTCTACAAAACCTTTGCTGGTGTCGTTATTAAAATATTCTGGTGTGTCTTCACCCCAGGCGCGTGCATCGCCTTCATTGGCCGTCACAATATAGGTTTTGCCGGCCACGTCAAAGCTGGCAATCGCATCTGGCATATACAGACCGCGCACATTGGCCCAGGTCTGGATCTTAATACTGCCTGTCCCATCAACACCATCGGCATCGCTGACATCCATGCCATTGCCGTCCAGACCATGGTCTTTAAAGCCCAATGGATACACCGCCAGTACTTTGGCATTGACCACATCAATTTTGGCCAGCGCATTGTTTTCCTGCAATGCAGCCCAAGCCGTTTTGCCATCTTGCGATACCGTAATATATTCCGGTTCAAAATCCTGCGCCGCGGTCGCATTTGGCCCGAAAATACGCACGCCCTGGGCACGCAGCGCCGCTTCCTGACCATTAAAGGCTTTAAAGTCTGCAGTGCGGACCACAGGCGCTGTTAAATTACTCAGCTGAATCACGGAAATTGAACCTTCCGGATCAACCTGATAATCATCAGATGGCTCACCTTCATTGGCCACCAGCAGGGTTTGACCATCCGGGCTAAAAGTCAGCATATCCGGTAAGGCACCGACCTGCACATGCGCCAGTTTGCTCAGATCTTTGGCCTGATACAGCGCCACATAACCCGGATCGGTTTTGACGGCAGCCTGAATCGCAATTGCCACAATACCGTTATGCACCGCGACACTGTTTACTTCTGCGCCTTCGGCAATATCATGGACCTGAATTTCGGTAATTTTAACCGGCTGATTTGGCTGGCTTAAATCGAGTACATCCAGCACCCCGGCCTGCGCATTGACCACAAACAGACGTTTGCTGGCGGCATCATAGGCCGGAATTTCTGCGGCACTTTCTGCAAAAATACCTGACTGATAGGCCCCGATTTTGCTCAGTTCAATGGTATTTGGGGTTGGATCGACCGGTGCAGGACTGACCTGATCATCATCACTGTTACACGCTGCCATCCCCACGGCCAACATGGCCACCCAAAGTGATTTCAATTTTAATTTCATAGGTTTAATTTGATAGTGTTTAGAATATGAACAATTTATAAACATCCGGTTGCAGTGCCATGACGTTTTGATTGCAGTTTTCTGACAGGGTCAGGCCGTCACGCGGCAACGCTTTAGATACGATATCCGCGCCAGATTGTTTTACACTAGGCAAAATTCCACCATGCCCGCTAATTATGACTGCCACGCCAACCCATCAAGCCCTGCAACCCGAATTCAGATTGTTAGTGCTCTTGGTGTCGATTGGCTTTTTTATGCAGGGCCTGGATACCACCATCATCAACACCGCGTTGCCGGCCATTGCCGAGAATTTGCAGGAAGATCCGCTGCGAATGCACAGCGTGGTGGTGGCTTATGTGTTGTCAGTGGCGGCCTGTATTCCCTTGAGTGGCTGGCTGGCCGACCGTTTTGGCGTGCGCAACACCTATTTTTCCGCCATTGTGATTTTCACCCTGGCCTCCATTGGCTGTGCCTATGCCAGCAGCCTGAATGAACTGCTGTTTTACCGGGTACTGCAAGGCATTGGCGGCGCGTTCTTATTGCCAGTTGGTCGTCTGGCGATGCTAAAAATCATTCCCCGCACCCAGTTTTTATCGGCCATGAGCCTGATGAGTCTGGCCGGTCTGATCGGCCCCTTAATTGGACCTACTTTGGGCGGCTGGCTGGTCGAAGTGGCCTCATGGCACTGGATTTTTCTAATCAATCTGCCGATTGGCATTTTAGGCGTCTTGATTACCTTTAAAGCCATGCCAAATATTACCGAGCCGAGCGTGCCGCAATTTGATTTCTGGGGATTTATCCTGTTATTGATTGCCATGGTCGGGCTGTCACTGGGCATTGAAAACGTGGCCAGTCCGCTGTACTCGCTGTGGTGGAGCATTGCGCTGGTCCTGCTCGGTCTGCTGAGTGCCGGCCTGTATGCCTATCATGCGCATACCCATCAGAATGCCCTGTTTCGCAGCAAGCTGTTCCGGCACCGGATTTATGCAATCGGGATTCTCGGTAACTCGATTGCCCGGCTGGCCGGCAATTCAATTCCCTTTTTACTGCCGCTGATGCTGCAACTGGCCTTTGGCTTTGAGCCCTTTGTGACCGGCCTGATGATGATTCCGACTGTACTCGGTTCGCTGGCCTCAAAACCGATTATCCGCCAGCTGATTCAGCGCTTTGGTTATCGTCAGGTACTTATCACCAATACCTTGCTGGTCGGGGCCTGTGTCGCCAGTTTTGCCCTGACCACGGCCGACACCCCCATCTGGCTACGTGCGCTGCATTTCTTTATTTTTGGTCTGCTTAATTCACTGCAGTTTGTGTCCATGAACACCCTGACCCTAAAAGATTTGCCGCAGCAAGATGCCAGCAGCGGCAACAGTTTCCTGTCGATGATCATGATGCTGTCCATGAGTATTGGCGTGGCCTTGGCCGGAACGCTGGTCAACCTGTTTAGTGCCTATTGGGGACCGGAACAGGTGGTCGCAGCCTTCCATGCCAGCCTGATCTGTCTGGGCAGTATCAACCTGCTGGCTGCAATGATTTTCTGGAAAATTCCGAAAAACACCCCGGTCTAAAGCCGCGTAGAACGCTAGCCGCCGCGCAGGCTTCGCGTTATGATCAAAATTGAACCCTGAAGATCTGCCTTGCCTATGTCTGCACGCCCTGCCCGCCGTTCTGTCCAGCCCCTGACTTATGCTGCGGTGGCCATCTGCGGCGTGGTGCTGATGGCGGCCTTGCTGTATTGGGGCGTTCTGCATACCCGGCCAGCCACCGCACAGGACTATCCGATTCAGGGCTTTGATGTTTCGCATCATCAGCAGCAGATTGACTGGCACAGGATTTCGCCGGAAAAATACCGTTTCGTCTATTTAAAAGCCACCGAAGGCGGCGATTTTAAAGACCGTAAATTTCAGGACAACTGGCTGGCCGCGCATGAACAGGGCTTTCTGGTCGGCGCCTATCATTTTTATCGGCTGTGTCGTAATGGTCAGGTGCAGGCACAGAATTTTATCGACAGCGTTCCGAAACAGGCCAACAGCTTGCCACCAGTGATTGATCTGGAATACGACAGCAACTGCATCAACACCTATACCCGGGAACAGTTGCTGCATGAAATTGGGGTGATGCATGACGCGCTGCAACAGCACTATGGCAAACAGCCGATTTTTTACATTTCCAGGAATTTTTATAATATTGTACTGGTCAATCAGTTCCCGCAGGTGCCGCTGTGGGTACGCGAATATCAGGGTAAACCGGCCTTAAGTGGTAATCCCGACTGGCTGTTCTGGCAATATAGCAATCGTGGCCAGATTCCCGGCATTGCCACTCCGGTCGATCTGAATGCCTTTTATGGCGATGAACAGGACTGGCAACAGTTTCTTAAGGCCAACCAGATTGTGGAACCATCTAAAAATAGCGTGGATACAACCCCTTAATACTCATACCAACAAGATAAAAATAAAAGCTGACAGGAATATTGTGCGAATGACACTGAAATACAAGATTTTGTCAGGTCTGCTTGGCCTGATGTTACTGCTAATTGCACTCATCATCTACATGCTGCAGCCCTCCGGCAAAGTGCAGGATTTCCAGCCGTGGCTGTATCAGCCGGCAGCAACTGCACCAGCGGGCTATACGGTCAAATTCTTTGGCGTATCGACCTTACTGTTTGATGATGGCCAGCAACAGCTGTTGATTGATGGCTTCTTTAGCCGGCCGAGTCTGAGTCAGCTGATGTTTGGTCAAATTAACAGCCAGCCAATCGTAATTGAACATGCGATTGAACTCCATCAATTGCAACGAACGCAAGCCATTCTGGTGACACACTCGCATTATGACCATGCGCTGGATGTCCCTCTACTTGGCCAATTGCTGCCGCAGGCTAAAATTATTGGTTCCCGAAGCACGCTGAATATTGCCCGTGGTGCTCACTTGCCCGAAAGCCAGTTACAGCAGCTGGTACCTTTACAACCGATGCAGATTGGCAACTTTAGTGTCACCGCTTTCCCGTCCCAGCATACTCCGCCAACTGCAGTGAATAATGATCTGGGTGAGGAAATCCAGCAGCCACTGAGCCTGCCGGCACGGTTTTCGGAGTTTAAAGAAGGCCATAGCTTTGACTATCTGATTGAATATGAAGGTCATAAAAGTCTGGTCAAGGCCAGCACCGGTTTTATTCCCGAACAGCTCAAACAGCTACAGGTCGATCATCTGTTTCTGGGCATTGCCCAGCTGTCCAGGCAACCGGAACAGTATCAGCAGCAGTATCTGGCAGAAACCTTGCAGCACCTAAAACCCAAGGTGCTGATTCCCATCCATTGGGATGATTTTTTCCAGCCGCCAGAACAGCCGCTACAGTTTTTACCACATCTGGCCGATAATACCCCGAAGAGTCTGAATACCGTGATCAAGGCCGCAGCACAACAACAGACCCAAGTGCTGCTGCTCGATCAACCGTATGCTTATCCGCTAATGACAGCCACGGATGTCGCGCGTTAAGATGGTGCCATGAGAAAAATCATTCATATTGATATGGATGCGTTCTATGCCTCGGTCGAGCTAAAAGAGCGTCCAGAGTTACAACATCTGCCGGTGGTGGTGGCATCACATCATCCGCGTGCAGTGATTGTGGCCGCGTCCTACCCGGCGCGGGTGTTTGGGCTGCGCTCGGCCATGTCAATGAGTCAGGGCCGGAAACTGTGCCCGCAGGTGATTGTACTGGAACCGAATTTCCAGAAGTACCGGGAAGTGTCGGCACAAATCCATCAAATTTTTCAAAAATATACTGCAATCATTGAACCGCTGTCGCTCGATGAAGCCTATCTGGATGTTAGCGAAAACCTGCAGCAACTCCCCAGCGCCACAGAAGTGGCAATGCGCATCCGCGAAGATATTTTTCAGACCACCGGCCTGACTGCATCTGCCGGCGTGGCACCCAATAAATTTCTGGCCAAAATTGCCTCGGACTGGCATAAACCGAATGGCCTCTGCGTGATCAAGCCTTCGCAGGTGCAGACCTTTATTCAGGATTTACCCTTAAAGAAAATTCCGGGCGTGGGCAAGGTCATGCAGGAAAAGCTGAAGGCCTTGGGTCTGGAAACCTTGGGCGATCTGCAACAGGTCGAAGAAGGCCTGCTGATTCAACGTTTTGGTAAATATGGCAAACGCCTGTTTTTATATGCACAAGGCATTGATGAGCGCCCCGTTCAGGCCGAACGCAAACGCCAGCAGATTTCCAAAGAAATCACCTTTGATGATGATTATGTCCTCAGCCAATGCACGCCCTACTGGCCACAGCTGCTGCAACAGGTCTGGGCCAGTCTGGAAAAAAAGCAGCTCTGTGCCCGCGGCGTGTCAGTCAAACTGAAACTGAAAAACTTTCAGGTGTTGCAGCACAGCAAAAGCTTTCAGCATATTTTTACTCATCCGCAGCAGCTGGCACAGGCGCTACAACTATTAATTGAGGAAATGCATATTTCGCCTCAGGAACAGTTCCGGCTGATTGGCGTGGGGGTTTATCAACTGTCTTCACCAGCACAGCAGCCGCAGCTCAGTCTACTTTAGGCTTAAAATTGTGCAGGAATTGATCAAAAGAATAAAAATGATACAAAATGCGCTTCACAATGGGCAAAATTAGAGTAATCTATCTGCGCAATACATTTATCCATGTATGTGCTGAGATGCTGAAAATCACCTTTACTTTCAGCATGCTGTCCTGTGATTGGCGTGATGATCTATCCGAATATTACAGGACAACTCTGACGTTCCCATGGATGGCTGTATCGTCTCCCGCCTTGCTGTAACCTGCATCTTTTATCTAATTTTTATTTAGTATTATCCCGATCTATTCCCTTCAGATCACCGGATTTTTACGCTCTAATACTGTCCCTGCCGATTTAAACTCACCACAAGATTGATGGATTTCTGTACCAACTCCGGCAGCGCTGGTATTCTGTATTGGCGCTTCATGGCAATATAGTCACATTGCCGGAGCAGCCGAAGTGCTGCTTGCCCATCTACAGGATTTTGTTATGACCGTACAACGTTTACATGTCGCACAGCGCTATTCAGAAATTGCCATTTCAGGCCATCTGGTGCATTTGGCCGGACAGCTGGCAGAAGACACCAGCCTGGATATTCGCGGTCAGACCCGCCAGACCCTTGAGATAATTGACCGTTTACTGGCTGAAGCCGGCACCGATAAAAGTCATATCATGTCAGTCATGATTTTCTTAAAAGATATCGAGCAGGACTATGCTGCCATGAATGAAATCTGGGATGCCTGGGTCGCCGATATTGAAGCGCTGCCCCGCACCTGTGTGGAAGCCAAGCTGTATCAGCCCGAAGTCCTGGTTGAAATGACTGTGGTCGCGGTTAAACCATAAAAATTTGAGATAAAAAGCATCTGTTTAGATGCTTTTTTTCAACCCAACGCGCCCATTCTGCGCGCTGAGGCCGGATAGAACGCCAATTTCTTTTTTGGCAGATCAAGCGCCTCCAGATTTTCAGCGCCCTCCAGTAACCCAAATTCTTCACGCAATTGCTGATATTCCGGCACCTGATCAAAGCTGATTACGGTATAACCGGCCATCCGCAGCAATTCATTCTGATACTGAATATGCTGACGTTTTAAGGTCAGGGTATCATCCAGGGTAATCACGGCCAGTACCTGATAAGCATCATCCAGCACCACAAAGTCCGCCACCATATTGCGGTATTTATTGCGGGTACGCGGCAGTTTGGTGGTCAGTAGTGCATCAAAAGACACATGGGTCAGCACGGTATGGGTCGGTAAAATTTCTTTTAGCCGGGTATAGGTCAGCTGCTCATTCAAACTGAAAATAGCGCGGCGTTTCAGGGTGCTGTCGGTCTGGCGTTTAGCCTGAATGGCATGCCTGGCTGCCATGATCAGCAACCCTGCCAGAATAAGACTTGCGAGAATAATATAAACGGTCATGAGGTTAATCCTTTAATACTCTATTCTTATAATTTATTCGGTATCTCACCGATTATTTTTCAAATACAAGTATAACGTTTTGCTTATTATAAATAGGTTAAATTTAAGAAACTTAAAGCAATGCTGACGAAAGATGCATAAACACTGACAGTCTGTTGCAGAGCAAGTTTCCAGGAAAAACCATCTCCTTGTTTTTCCTCAAGCTAATGTATACCAACTTTTATGAGCTTCACAATTCTTTTCAAACCGATTGTCTGACAAATCCGACAAAATGTGCGCCAGAAAAAAGGACGCACTTGGCGTCCTTTCCTGATTTAAGCACGGGATTTTGGCTTAGACCTGCCTTTGGTCTTTGCGCCGCCAAATGGACGTTTTTCACCAGTTTCACGTGGTGGCAAACCAGTGTGCTGGGTCAACATCTGGCCTTTTTTCGGACGATTCGACTGACCCTGATTTTGGCCTTGACCACGGTTACCATGTTGACCGGTACGTTTCTGTGAATCTCCGGCCAGCGTCGAGTTTTTCTTACGCGCCGACTGATACTGTCCTTCCGTGCCTTGCGGCTGATAGGTCGGAATCAGATGCTGCTTGGAATTGCCAATCAAATCGGCACGGCCCATCTCTTTTAAAGCCTCACGTAACAATGGCCAGTTGTTTGGATCATGGTAACGCAAGAAGGCTTTGTGCAGACGACGACGTTTCTCACCCTTCACAATATCAACATCTTCGGTATAACGCGCCACTTTGGCCAGCGGGTTTTTACCGGTGTAATACATGGTGGTGGCGGTGGCCATTGGCGATGGATAGAAGGTCTGTACCTGATCGGCACGGAAACCATTCTTTTTCAGCCAGATCGCCAGGTTCATCATGTCGTAGTCGGTGGTGCCCGGATGCGCCGCGATGAAATACGGAATCAGATACTGTTCCTTGCCGGCTTCCTTGCTGAAACGATCAAACATTTGCTTGAAGCGGTCATAGGTACCAATACCGGGCTTCATCATCTTCGATAACGGACCTTTTTCGGTATGTTCCGGTGCAATCTTCAGATAACCCCCAACGTGGTGGGTCACCAGTTCACGCACATATTCCGGATTCAGTACCGCCAGGTCATAACGCAGACCGGAACCAATCAAAATCTTTTTAATGCCTTTAATCGCACGTGCTTTACGGTATAGCTGGGTCAGTGGTGCATGATCGGTATGCAGGTTCTGACACACGCCTGGGAATACACAGGACGGCTTACGGCAGTTCTTTTCAATTTCCGGATCTTTACAGTGCAAGCGGTACATGTTAGCGGTTGGACCACCTAAGTCCGAGATAATCCCGGTAAAGCCCGGTGCGGTATCACGGATTTTTTCCACTTCACGCAAAATCGACTCTTCCGAACGGTTCTGGATGATACGGCCTTCGTGTTCGGTAATCGAACAGAACGTACAGCCCCCAAAACAGCCACGCATGATGTTCACCGAGAACTTGATCATGTCGAATGCCGGGAAACGTGCATCGCCATAAGCTGGATGTGGCAGACGTGCATATGGCAGGTCAAACACATAATCCATTTCTTCAGTGGTCAATGGAATTGGTGGTGGATTAATCCAGACATCACGCTCGCCGTGTTTTTGCACCAAAGCACGTGCGTTGCCCGGGTTGGTTTCCAAATGCAGAATACGGTTGGCATGTGCATACAGCACAGGATCATTGGCCACGTCTTCAAAAGATGGCAAACGAATAACCGCCAGTTCACGTGGTGGCAGTTTATGCTTAATGGCTTTTGAGGCCGGTTGCAGCTGAACAATCTGCGTATCGGCATCCAGGTTGTCGCCTTCACGGACAATCGGATTGGCCACCATTTCTTTTTGGAAATTCTGGTACTGGCTTAAGCTGTTACCCTTTTCTTTTTCAACTTCACAGCCATCAATATCTTCGGTCATCACATAGGGGTTGATGATCGGATCGACACGGCCAATGGTATCGACATCATTGGAGGCGATTTCGACAAACTTGGCTTTGGCCGCACGGTTATGTTTATTGATAATAAAGGCAGTACCGCGCACATCGGTGATATCGGTAATTTTTTCGCCTTTGGCCAGACGGTGCATCACTTCAATAATGGAACGCTCGCCATTACCGTACATCAATAAATCGGCTTTTGAATCCATCAGAATTGAACGACGGACTTTATCTGACCAGTAATCATAATGCGCAATACGACGCAGTGAACCTTCGATCCCGCCAAGCAACACCGGCACATCCGGGAAGGCTTCACGACAGCGCTGGCAATACACGGTTGCAGCACGGTCTGGACGTTTGTTCGGGACATTGTCTGGTGAATAGGCATCATCCGAGCGGATTTTGCGGTCCGCGGTATAACGGTTGATCATCGAGTCCATATTGCCGGCGGTGACGCCCCAGGCAATATTCGGTTTACCTAAGGCACGAAAGGCCTCGACATTGGTCCAGTCAGGCTGCGCGATAATTCCGACCCGGAAACCTTGCGCTTCCAGAACACGGCCAATAATACCGGATACAAAAGATGGATGATCAATATAGGCATCGCCGCAGACCAGAATAAAGTCACAGCTATCCCAGCCGAGTTGGTCCATTTCCTCGCGTGACATCGGCAAAAATGGCGCGGGTTCAAAACATGACGCCCAATATTTGTCGTAATCAAACAACGCTTTCGGCGCGGTTTGAGCGGTATAAGCAGTAGACATGGCTAGCAATTCTCGGCTGGCAGATGGAAGATCAGAAAAGATCGAAAGATGAAAGCCGAGTATTTTAGCATGAATTCCAAGTGGCTTGCTTGATTATAATTTATACAAAATCAAGTTTTTAATTTTTAATCTGTGCCGTGGGTGCAGTGCTGCTTAATTTTTTCAGATATAGGGTCAATATCAGGCCCAACAACAGCAGACTTGCGATAAAGATCAATAAGCCAGGCCAGTCCCAGCGCTCCCAGATCAGACCGCTACCACTGCCGAGCACGCTCGAGCCCAAGTAATAGCAGAACAGATATAAAGATGAACCCACCGCCCGATACTGTAATGATTGCACCGTCACCCAGCTGCTACAAAGAGAATGTGCTGCAAAAAAAGCAAAGGTAAAAATCAGCAGCCCGACTAACACGACCGCCAGCTGATTCAGTAACATTAGCGCCAGACTGGCCCACATTACCAGCAGCATCAAGGGTAACACTTTTTCCCGGCCAAATTTTTGTCCCCACTTTGCCGCCCGTGGTGAACTGTAAATTCCAGCCAGATAGGCCACAGAAATCAGCCCGATCCAGGTTTGTGGCAAAGCAAAAGGGGCATCCAGCAGATGATAGCTCATGTAGTTAAATACCGAGACAAAACATCCCATCAGAATAAAGCCCTGAAGAAACAGAATTCTTAATTTTGGATCGGCCAGATTTTTGGCAAAGGCCTGTTTAAAACGCGACAATTGAATTGGATAGGACTGGAAATTCCGGGAATTGGGCAACAGCCAGTAAAACAGAATCGCAATCGCCAGGTTAATCACACCAATGATTAAAGTTGCATATTGCCAGGAAATAAAATCCACCAGGACTCCGGCAATTAAACGGCCACTCATGCCGCCAATTGCGGTGCCTGAAATATATAAGCCCATGGCAAAGCCAACATCTTTGGCCGCAATTTCTTCGCCAATATAGGTCATTGCCACCGCGGCTACCCCACTGACTGCCATGCCAATCAGGACACGGGTGCTGAGAAAAAATGACCACTGTGGCAATAAGGCACTGGCTATTAACAGTAAGGCCGCAGAGAACAATGCCACGACCATAATCTGTTTACGCCCGACCCGATCTGAAATCAGGCCGGTAAATAATAGAGCGGCGGCCAAAGCAAAGGTCGAAAAAGATAAGGGGAAACTACTTTGGGTCGGACTGACCTGAAAGAACTGGGCCAGAATCGGCATCATCGGTTGAACACAGTACAAGGCAGAAAAGGAGGCAAAACCGGCCAAAAACAAAGAGAGAAGAATGGCCTTAAACTGAGGAGAATCGTGCTCAATTTGCTGAGTCTGGCTTTGGGAATCTGACATATACACTCCAATTATGTTATGAGTATACGCCGGTTCCGGTTAAATTGGGGGCTTCAATTTCAACCGATTAAAAGCTGGTTTAAACGGAGAGAAGAACCCTCGATAAATTCTACTTTCTTAAGCACACAAATTTTCTGCATAAAAAAATCCCCCTGCTGTTTAAGCTAGGGGGATTTTGAATTAATGAGCTGGCGATGACTTACTCTCACATGGGTAACCCCACACTACCATCAGCGCTAAGAGGTTTCACTTCTGAGTTCGGG
>NZ_VPBF01000057.1:0-13334 GCF_013418865.1 Acinetobacter sp. YH12117 | reverse complement strand
CGTGTCGATACTTTCCATCCAACAATTGCTCGTGAGAACACATCAATAATAAAGGCGGTATAGATCCAGCCTGAATTTGTTTGAATATACGTGAAGTCATCGACCTGAGCACTGCTTCGCAAGGGTCAGGATGATCAGCATTAAAATTCCGTTTCACTAAATCATCTGCTCGTTTTTGGTCATCTCGGTTACGGGTGGTTTGTTTATTCTTACCACGCCAAACACCTTGTATACCTAGCTTCTGCATCAATCGAGCAACTCTACAACGTGCGATAACATAACCTTAACGTTTCAATTGTTGCCAGACCTTACGCACACCGTATCGACCTGAACTTTCTTTCCAAATACGTTTAATTTGTTCAGCATGATGCTCATCATGTAGATCTCGTTTCGCTCGATGTTCCCTTGCGAAGCAATGCTTCTCATCAGCGAGATCTAAAGTTCGGTAATAGGTAGAAGCCGCGATCGGTAAAATCCTACAAATCGCATCAACACTATATCGATCTTTATTGTTATGGATGAAATCCACCATTATTTGTGTGGGCGGTCGAGCTCCGCCTGGGCGAAAAAAGCGGCTGCTTTACGTAGAATTTCGTTAGCACGTTGCAGTTCCTTATTTTCGCGTTCCAGTTGTTTAATACGCTCTTGATCTGAAAGCTGCTGTACTTTAACTGGATTTTGTTTATCTAAATATTTTTGATGCCAGGCACGAAGTGTTTTAGGAGTACAGCCAATCTTAGGTGCAATTGCGGTGATTGCAGCCCAATACGATGGATAGTCTCTCAGAATATTGACTCTCCGACAAACCCGGTACGGTTCACTCTATTTACCTATTATCCAAAGCCATCTGAATTATTTTTATTTTGATTATTCCAATCCAAAATTTTATGTGGGTTACAATGTGGGACAAAAGCACAAGCAAGGAAAAAGCCCTTGCAAATACAAGGGCTTATCTTAAAATTTGGCGGAAGCGGTGAGATTCGAACTCACGGAGGACTCACACCCTCGTCGGTTTTCAAGACCGGTGCATTAAACCGCTCTGCCACGCTTCCATGTGCGCCATAATACGAAGCTTTTTTCCATCTGACAAGTAAAAATTACATTCAAGTGACTCAAACGAATATTGTTTCATCAAATGTTTAAAGTTTGGCGGCCAATTCAGCACCTTCGCGAATGGCGCGCTTGGCATCCAGTTCCGCCGCCAGTTTTGCCCCGCCAATAATGTGATACTGCGCCAAGGTCTGCTGGCCATTTTCCGGCATAATCTCTTTGACCGATTCCTGCCCGGCACAGACCACCACGGTATCGACTCGCAATAACTGGTCATGGCTATCCATTTCTACCCACAAGCCTTCATCACCAATGGCTTTATATTGCACCCCGCGTAACATGCGTACGCCGTGCTTTTTCAGTTGTGCACGATGCACCCAGCCGGTGGTTTTACCTAAGCCGGCACCCAATGGCGTGGTTTTACGCTGCAACAAATAAATTTCACGCACAGGGGGATGAATTTCCGGTGCCTGCATACCGCCTTCAGATACATAGTGTGGATTTAAATCGACGCCCCACTCGCGTTTCCAGTCCTCCACAGGTTGCGGCTGTGGCTGCTGCTCCGGTTTTAATAAAAACTCGGACACATCAAAGCCAATGCCGCCAGCGCCAATTACCGCCACTTTATGACCGACAGGCGCGCCATTGAGTACTTCGGCATAAGACAGAACTTGGGGTAAATCGCTGCCCGGAATATTGAGTGTACGTGGCACCACACCAGTGGCAACAATCACCTCCTCAAAACCTTCACGTTCCAGCTGCTCGCGGTTAACTTTGGTATTCAGACGTACATCTACGCCAGTTTTTTCCAGCTGCACCTTAAAATAGCGGATGGTTTCGTGGAATTCTTCTTTGCCCGGAATCACTTTGGCCAGATTAAACTGCCCGCCGACATCGGCATTGGCTTCAAATAATGTCACCTGATGACCACGGCCTGCAGCCACCGTTGCAGCAGACATACCAGCGACTCCACCGCCCACCACGGCAATCCGTTTTGGCTGTTTGGTTTTAACATAGACCAGTTCGGTTTCATAAGCAGCACGCGGATTGACCAGACAGGTCGCGCGCTGGTTTTTAAAGGTATGATCCAGACAGGCCTGATTACAAGCAATACAGGTATTGATTTCATCGACCCGGTTGGTGGCTGTTTTATTGACCCAGAAAGCATCGGCCAGTAAAGGACGCGCCATCTGAATCATGTCGGCTTTGCCCGCTGCCAGAATTTCTTCGGCCGTATCTGGCATATTAATCCGGTTAGAAGCAATCACCGGAATCGACACTTGCTGTTTCACGGCTGCGGTGTAATCGACAAACGCCGCGCGCGGCACCGAAGTCACAATGGTCGGAATACGCGCTTCATGCCAGCCAATACCGGTATTCAGTAAAGTCACACCGGCCTGTTCCAAAGCTTTGGCTACCGTGATGACTTCATCCATAGTGTTGCCATCATGTACCAGATCCAGCATCGACAGACGGAAACAGATAATAAACTTATCGCCAATTTCTGCACGAATGGCTTTGACAATTTCCACAGCAAAGCGCATTCGGTTTTCAATCGGGCCACCCCAACGGTCATTGCGCTGATTGACATGACGGCTTAAAAACTGGTTTAGCAAATAGCCTTCAGAACCCATGATTTCCACGCCATCATAACCGGCTTTTTTGGCCAGACTGGCGGTTTTCACATAGTCCTGAATGGTGTTTAAAATCTGTTTATCGCTGAGTTGGCGCGGTTTAAATGGTGAAATTGGCGATTTAATCGGGCTAGCCGACACCACAAAAGGCTGATAGCCATAACGGCCGGCATGCAGAATCTGCAACAGGATTTTGGCGCCATGCTTATGTACCGCATGTGTCACCAGTCGATGCGGTGCAATATCCCCCAAGGTATTCATGGTGCCGCCGGCCGGTAATAACCAGCCCTGACGGTTCGGGGAAATCCCGCCCGTAATAATCAGGCCAACGCCGCCTTTGGCACGCTCACCAAAATAGGCCGCCAGTTTCGGATAATTATAAAAACGGTCTTCCAGACCGGTATGCATGGACCCCATCACCACCCGGTTTTTCAGGGTAGTAAAACCTAAATGTAATGGACTGAGCAGATGTGCATAGCTTGTTGTCATCATGTATTCCTGTACGCTGGCTTTGCAACTTGTTGCATAATACTGTAGCGATTTTTTATTATTTGTTTATGGCATTTTCAAAAAATTATCATGACAAACTGCCAATGTCAGTTCTGCCACTGCTTGCTGCTGCTTTTCCATAGTGCAATTGCACCGAGCACCGTGCCAATTGGAAAGCTTAATAACATTAGCACGGCCAAAATACGCGACAGTGTGCGTCCTTCACCATCGCCCCGTTTCACTTTTAAACAGGCGCTGATATTCAGATAAATCAACAGCAGCATCAAGGCCATCACAATCACTAAATTGACTGTGGCAATACTGCGCTGCTGATATTCCAGATACAGGAACACCACCGCACTAAAACTGAGTAAACCGGCATAAATACCATGAACCAGCGCCAGGGTTTCATTGCGGTTATTGTTGGAGATCAATGGGGGCGGTGTGACATTGGGCTGCATCGGCATTTCCTCTCTGTGGATATAAATTGTTCTATCATACTCAAGCCAGGAATGGGCTGCTGTGGCCGAAAATAAACTGAAACCGATGAAAAAAGTCTAACTTTTTTCAGAAAGCAAATTTTTCAGAAAACATCGTTTCGGAAAAGTGCTACAATAGCGCCATTTTCGAATTCTCCTTGGCCACCATTTTGGTTGCCTATATTCATAAGTTAGGACTCGCAATGACTGATAATGCAACGATCTTGCAAAGCGTACCAGTAGGCAAAAAAGTGGGTATCGCCTTCTCTGGTGGTCTAGATACTTCTGCTGCTTTATTGTGGATGAAACAAAAAGGCGCTGAACCTTATGCCTACACAGCAAACTTAGGTCAGCCAGATGAAGATGATTACGATGCTATTCCGAAGAAAGCAGAAGCCTATGGCGCAGTAAAAGCACGCTTAATCGACTGCCGTTTACAGCTTGCACTTGAAGGTATTGCTGCAATTCAGTGTGGCGCGTTCCACATTTCAACAGGTGGTGTGCCTTACTTCAACACCACACCACTGGGCCGTGCCGTTACCGGTACCATGCTGGTTACTGCCATGAAAGAAGATGACGTGAACATCTGGGGTGATGGCTCAACCTATAAAGGTAACGACATCGAGCGTTTCTACCGTTACGGCTTACTGACCAACCCGGCGCTCAAAATTTACAAGCCGTGGTTAGACCAGACCTTTATTGATGAGCTAGGCGGCCGTGCAGAAATGTCACAGTTCCTGATCGACAACGGCTTTGACTATAAAATGTCAAAAGAAAAAGCCTACTCGACTGACTCGAACATGCTGGGTGCAACGCATGAAGCTAAAGATCTGGAATACCTGAATGCCGGTATCAAGATTGTTGAGCCAATCATGGGCGTTGCGTTCTGGAAAGATGACGTTGAAATTGCACCTGAAGAAGTTTCAATTACCTTTGAAGAAGGTTTCCCGGTTGCACTGAATGGCCGTCGTATCGAAGATCCGGTAGAGTTCATTCTGGAAGCCAACCGCATTGGTGGCCGTCACGGTCTGGGGATGTCGGATCAGATCGAAAACCGTATCATTGAAGCGAAATCTCGTGGTATTTACGAGGCTCCGGGTATGGCGCTGCTGCACATTGCTTACGAGCGTTTAGTGACAGGTATTCATAACGAAGACACCATCGAACAATACCGTATTAACGGTTTACGTTTAGGCCGTTTACTGTATCAAGGCCGCTGGTTCGATTCTCAAGCACTGATGCTGCGTGAAACTGCACAGCGTTGGGTTGCGAAAGCCATTACTGGTACGGTGACTTTAGAACTGCGTCGTGGTAATGACTACACCATCATGAATACTGAATCTGAAAACCTCACCTATGAAGCTGAGCGTTTGACCATGGAAAAAGGTGATTCAATGTTCACGCCAATGGACCGTATTGGTCAGTTAACCATGCGTAACCTGGACATTACCGATACCCGTCAAAAACTTGGCATTTATACCGGTGCTGGTTTACTGGCCGTGGGTACAGGTTCTGCTGTTCCACAATTAAAAGACAAGAAATAAGTTGTCTCTATGAAAAAACCGCCTTCGGGCGGTTTTTTTGTGCTTGCTGTTTGGGATTTATTCCAGACCCTGCAGAATATCGCTGACCTGCGCGGTCTGATAATAAATCTGGTTCCGGCCGAGTTTTTTCGCCCGGTACAGCGCCTGGTCGGCACGGCTAATCAGATCATCCTTGGAAATCTCGAGCTCGCCTTTATACACGGTAAAACCCAGGCTGATGGTAATAATATCGGATACACTGGATTTTTCATGCGGAATGGCCAGCCGTTCAATTGCCCTAAAAATATTTGACGCCACCGCATAAGCACCATGCGCATCGGTTTCAGGCAGCAACACCACAAATTCTTCGCCACCATAGCGCGCCACAAAATCCATATGCCGGATCGCGTCTTTAATGGATTTGGCCACTGATGAAATGACTTCATCACCTTTTTGATGGCCATAAAAATCATTAAACAGCTTAAAGAAATCGACATCAATAAATAGCAAGGACAAGGGCCGTTCATCATGCCGCGCCTGCTCATAATAGCTGTTCAGCATTTCATCAAAGTTGCGCCGGTTCGACACTTTGGTCAGTGCATCATGCTGGCTTAAATGCAGCAATTCTTCACTGTTAATCCGGTTAATTTTCTCGCCGAGTTTCGCCTGCTGCATCACCAGAAAGATCATCCGCTCTCGGGTACACAGCATTTTACTCATTAAAAAACCCATCACTACGCTGCCGATGAGCACCCGCGCCATCACCATCACATCAATTGGAATGTAAAAGGTAAACAGCATGACCATGGTCATGACTGCCGCCATTAATCCGGTCAGCAGCATATGAAATGGTTTTACCCCGGTCAGCACATAGCCCATGATGTAAATGATACAGATGATCATCATGGCCTGATATTTCAGTGCTTCGGTATACACGGTCATGGTGAGCCAGGTCATCGACAGGATGGCCCAGAACACCAGCGCCATGGCGGCATAGGCAAAATAGCGCCGCAGGATTTTATAATGCGCAAAGAAAAACAGCGTCAGCAGACACAGACCACCATTGAGTAGCCCGAGCAGACAGCGGATAAAATCATGCCAGAAATGTTGCGGCTGGATAATCCAGTAATCCCCGGGAATGACCAGCATGGTCAGAATAAAATAGACCAGCACCCCCGACCAGAAATACTGGTTAATATTATGCCGGGCACGCTCCAAATACTGCTGCCAAAATTCCTGTTCCAGCTGTTTCGGAAACACCTGACCCGCGCTGCGTCGTTGCCGGGCAATCAGTGCCTCTATTTTTTCCTTGTCGTATTGCAATTGGACAAGCTTATATTTGTATTCCATTGACATAAAATATAATTTTTATAGTCGCTTAAAAATAACACAAAATGATAAAAATTAATTCAATATAAGGCATCTTTTGTCTAGATTTGACGTTATCATTGTCAGGTTTATAGATTATCATTCCATTTATTTTTCGATCGGCATCACCTTGAATACGATTACTCTTTTACAGCCAGATGACTGGCATGCTCACTTACGTGACGGTTTAGCATTAAAACGTACAGTTCCAGATCTTGCCAAACAGTTTGCACGTGCGATCTGTATGCCGAATCTTGTCCCGCCTGTAAAAACCGTGGAAGAAGCGATCAGCTATCGTGAACGCATTATGGCGCATGTGCCAGAAGGCGTGGCGTTTGATCCGCGCATGGTACTGTATTTCACCGATCAGACTTCGCCAGCCGAAGTGAAAAAAATTAAAGACTCCGAGCATGTCAATGCCATCAAGCTGTATCCGGCTGGTGCGACCACCAACTCGGACAATGGGGTCAGCGACATCCGTAAAGTCTATGCGGTGATTGAACAGTTAGAAGAACATCAGGTGCCGCTGCTGTTACACGGCGAAGTGACCCATCAGCATGTCGATATTTTTGACCGTGAAAAACGCTTCCTCGATGAAGTATTGGCACCTTTATTAAAACAGTTCCCGAAACTGAAACTGGTGCTAGAACACATCACCACCAGCGAAGCAGCACACTTTGTCCTGGAGCAGGACCGTAACGTAGCGGCTACCATTACTCCGCAGCATTTGCTGTTTAACCGCAATGACATGCTGGTTGGTGGAGTTAAACCGCACTTCTACTGCCTGCCTATTTTAAAACGTCAAACCCATCAGCAGACTTTGCTGGAAGTGGCGACCAGTGGCAACCCGAAATTCTTCCTCGGAACCGACAGTGCGCCGCATTCTAAAAATGCCAAAGAAAATGCCTGTGGCTGTGCCGGCTGCTATAGCGCACCAACCGCCATTGAGCTGTATGCGCAAGCCTTTGACCAGGTCGGTAAACTGGACCGCCTAGAAGGTTTTGCCAGCCACTTTGGCGCAGACTTCTATGGTTTGCCGCGTAATACTGGTACGATTACCCTGGTTAAAGAAGACCAAGTGATTCCTGCAAGTTTAGACTATTTGGATGGTGAACAGATTGTTCCGCTATATGCCGGTCAAACCATCCAATGGAGAAAAGTGTGACAGACGAAACTCTACCTTTAATTGGTCAGCGTTTCCGTGGATTCTTACCTGTTGTGGTCGATGTCGAAACAGCAGGTTTTAATTCGCAAACCGATGCCTTACTTGAAATAGCCGCCATTCCGATTGTGTTTAATGCGGAAGGCCATTTTGTTCCGGGTCAGGCCTATCATGCGCATATTAATCCGTTTGAAGGGGCCAATCTGGACCGTCGTTCACTCGACTTTATCGGGATTGATCCGTTCAACCCGATGCGTATGGCCATGGCTGAAGATGAAAAAACGGCGCTGAAACGTATTTTTAAATCCGTGAATGAAGTGCGTCGCCAGCAAAACTGTACTCATGCAGTGCTGGTCGGCCACAATGCGCATTTTGATCTGGGCTTTTTACAGGCGGCCATTGCCCGTACCAGTACCAAAAACCAGAATCCGTTTCATAGCTTTTCCGTACTCGATACCGTAACCTTAAGCGCGGTGATGTTCGGTCAAACAGTACTGGCCAAATCCTGTATTCAGGCCGGCATTGAATTTGATGGCAAAGAAGCGCACTCTGCCCTGTACGACACACAAAAGACCGCGGAACTGTTCTGTTATATTTTAAACAAACTCACCCCGCATCTACTTGACACCTTGGTGGCGGATCAATAAGATACCGCCATCTTCTAAACGTCCCTATCGTCTAGAGGCCTAGGACATCGCCCTTTCACGGCGGTAACCGGGGTTCGAATCCCCGTAGGGACGCCATCTCATTTCTCTCCCCTCCTGTTTGTTATTCATTCTTCTTTGCACAGCACTGTTGTTTATTTAAGCTGTTATTGCAAATAATTCTCATTTCTATTGATTAAGCCCATCAAGTTAATGATAATCGCTTGCATTATCTTTTACAAAAAACACATCTCATGCGTTTTGCCTATTCCAGCTTGTCTGTGGCCATTTTAAGCAGCTTCAGCTCCCTTAGTTTTGCTGAACAGATTCAAGAATCAGAACCTACCACCCTCTCTCCCTCGCTCAAACTGTCGACCATTGTGGTCGAGGCCAAAGAGGAAAATGCGCTGGGAAAAACAGTCTATAAACAGGAAGATTTAAAGAAAAGCCCGAATAGCAGCAAGAACATCACCGACTTTTTAAAGGTGAATCCGAACGTGCAGCTAGGTCACCGCTTTCGCAGCAGCTTGCAGCAAGGTGAACTGAACGCGGCCGATATCAGTATTAATGGCGGATTGGCTTACGATAACAAGATTCTGATCAATGGCCTCGCCATCAACAATACGATTAATCCGGTGGGGGCACAGCAATCCAATCATCCTAACCAGCTGATGGGCAATTCACAGGCTGCTGCCATCAATACCGACCTGCTGTGCAAACTGACAGTGTTAGACAGTAATGTCGGGGCGGAATATGGAGAATTTACCGGCGGCGTGATTTCTGCCGAAACCTGCGCACCACAAACCGAAATTGGTAAAATTCACGGTTCGCTCAGTTATGACTACACCTCAGATGCCTGGTCAAAAGTCAATTTCCCCTCTCAGGACAGCCGGGATGCTTTTGAAGATTCGAGCGATGAGTCGGCACAGCCCTACTTCACCAAACAGGGCATTAGCCTGAACAGTTATGGTCGGCTCAGTGAGCAATGGGGTTTTAATGCCTTTGCTTCATACCGGCATTCAGCCATTCCCTTAAAAACAGATTTTGCCGAATCAGGGCAATTTGAACAGCAGCGTCAGGCCCGCAATGCCGGTGTGGAATTATTTTATGATCCCTCTGAACGTATCTCGTTTAAGCTGGGCGCAAGCTTTTTGGAAAATGATGGACTGTATTTTAAATCCAATATCCGTGATTCTGAATCGACTCAACACTCGAACAGCCAGAACCTGTATTTTAATCTGAACAACCAGCTCGACAGTGTCTTGCTGACCCAGCAGCTGAACTATCAACGCCAGCAAGCAGGACGTCAGGCCGCCCAGAACCACTATAGCTGGCTCAACTCGAGCAGCAAAAACTGGGGCAAGGACAGATATAGTTTCGAAGGTCATATGGGTGGCTTAAAGCAGCAAGAAAGCCGGCTGGAATACACCATTAAAGCCCTGTTTGAGCCGATTGAAACCGCATCTTTACGGCATCAGTTTAAAATCGGGGCCGGCTATGGCCATTATGCTGCTTACTGGCAACGTCCTGAAACTGCCCATGTATATGCCACGCCTTTAAATTTAAACGGCGCCGACTGCCAGTCTGATAGCGGCACTCTATATGATGCCTGTGATACTGCACCGAGTCTGGATGGTAAATATCAAGGCCAGTATTTAAGTAGCAAAACCAGCTATTATGCTGGTCAGCTGGATATCCATCAGGATCGCTGGCATGCCTTTATTGAAGACCAGATTCACTGGAATCACTATCTGACCGCGACCTTGGGCTTCCGGAATGACTATGATTCTATCCATAAACAGAACAATGTTGCCCCCAGAACCGCGCTAGAAATCCGTCCTTTTGGCAATGAGTGCCTGACCCTGTTGGGTGGCTGGAACCGCTATTACGGGCTGAACGCATTTGTGAATGAACTGAATGACCGGATTGACCAGTTTGAGCAAAAATATACACGCGCGCAGCTGGAACAGGGCTGGACACCCAAAACCGCAGGAAAAACCAGTTTCACCTATCGCTCCAAGCTAAAAACCCCGTATAGCGATGAAACCGTACTCGGCCTGAGTTCCAAACTGCACAATACCGCACTCAGCCTGAAATGGGTCAACCGTGACAATCAGGACCAGTTACGCAAAACTAAAATGAATCTGGAAGATCTGAGTTATAGCTATGACAATCGCGGTCGCTCTGCATCCGATATTTATTCGCTTTCTATTCGTAACCTGGCGCCACTGGCATTTTTAGGCGCACAGCATCGTCTGGCCCTGAATGCCGACTATACCGAAACCACGCGCAATTTTGATCATTACGACAGCACCGATATCCTGACCGCCACCCTACAAGTCTATTATAAAGGGCAACTGATTGATGCCGAGGACCGCCCTGCCCATGAGTTTCATGTGCCGTGGACCGTGCGCCTGAACTGGGAGATGCAGTTTGACCGCCTGCCGCTAACGCTCAGCCATTTCCTGAGTTATCAGGGCAAAGTCAATGCCCTAAAGCGTGAGGCCAAAGGCTATACCGATGCACAAGGTGTGCAGCATGATGCCTATACGCCGTACACCACCCGGAACAAGTTTTATTGGGACTTAAAAGCCAGCTACCGGATTCCATCTTTTAAAAATACCCAGACCATTTTGGGCCTGACCATCAACAATGTCACCAACCGCGCCAACAGCTTTATTGACAGCAGCGGCAGCGCTCAGCCCGACATTGGCCGGCAGTTTATTGCCGATGTGACCTTTAAATTCTAGCGTGGAAACATACACAGGCTTGCGCTTTTGACCTGTGCATCCGCTATAATTGCAGTAATTTCCCATGCTGTTTTATAAGACAATGTTAAAAAAGATTTTTCTGGTTCTGATTATTTTGCTGCCTTCAGCACTTTATCTGTACATTGTGTCGCGTGATAGTAAAGCACCGCAAGCGCCCACACCGGCTGAACAGGCCGCGCCGCAACCACAAGCGCCTGAGTACCAAACCCCGGACCACTAAATGTGGTCTTTTTTATCTCCAGTACGATGAGTCGTGCAGATGCTCATTGGTTAAAATCCAGTGCAGATTGAAGTGCTTATTAAAAACCGGGTGGCCATCATCAAACGATAAATTTTCCAACAGCCTAAACAGATACTTTTTAGACAAATAAATCCAAATCGTGGAATTATTCCCGTCATCAAATTGACATCTTTGGGGCAAATCCCTAATATAGCCCTCACCTCGCAACGTCCCTATCGTCTAGAGGCCTAGGACATCGCCCTTTCACGGCGGTAACCGGGGTTCGAATCCCCGTAGGGACGCCATCTAAATCGCGCCAGACGATTACTTCTAACCCAATTGTTTTGATTATTGATTGCAGATTTGTAGTTTTTCTCTACAATAGCCTGCTTCTCTATTCTTTTATTCTCCTACTCTTATGCAGACATCTCATTCTCCGAATGATGCTACGCATCAGGGCAATTCTGCGCCTTTAAAACGCGCTATGAGTACTCGACATCTGGTTATGATTTCACTTGGTGGTGCAATCGGAACTGGTTTATTTTTAGGTTCGGGTGAAGTCATTGCACAAACGGGGCCTGTAGGTGCCATTCTTGCTTATTTTTTGGGCGGCGTGATCGCTTACATGGTTATGCTGTGTTTGGGCGAACTGGCTGTCCATATGCCTGAATCCGGTTCTTTTGGTGCTTATGCCAAACGTTATATTGGACCCGGAACAGGCTATACCGTCACCTGGCTGTACTGGCTAACCTGGTCAGTCACCCTGGGGACTGAATTTACCGCAGCCGCCCTGCTGATGCAGGAGTGGTTCCCGCACATCTCGATGTGGTTATGGACCATTATTTTTGGGGTATTTGTCTTTACCTTAAATATGGTGTCTAGCCGCTGGTTTGCTGAATCGGAATTCTGGCTGGCACTGGTCAAAGTCGTGACCGTGGTGGCCTTTATTCTGCTCGGTCTGCTGGCCATTTTCGGCGTGATCGGCTATCAGGGCTATGAATCTGCGCCGCTGTTTAGCAATTTAACCGCACAGGGCTGGTTCCCGGAAGGTTTATTCCCGATTTTCACCACCATGCTGATTGTGAACTTTGCCTTCTCTGGCACCGAACTGATTGGTGTGGCCGCTGGTGAAACCAAAGACCCGGCCAAAAACGTTCCAAAAGCCATCAACACCGCGATTTTCCGCCTGCTGATTTTCTTTGTCGGAACCATTCTGGTGGTGACTGCGTTATTGCCGCATCAGGAAGCCGGTCTGGCCGCTGAGGGCGTGAGTAGCAGTCCATTTGTGACCGTGTTCCAGCACATCGGGATTCCATACGCAGAAGATATTATCCGCTTCGTGATCATTACCGCCTTACTGTCTGCCGCCAACTCAGGTTTGTTTGCAGCATCGCGGATGATGTGGTCATTGTCGTATCAGAAGCAGTTGCCGCAGGTTTTCTCCAAGGTCAACTCGCGTGGTATTCCTTATGTGGCAGTGATGGTCACCATGCTGGGCGCAATGCCAGGCTTGCTGTCTGAGCAGTTTGCACCTGAGCTGATTTTTACCAACCTGCTCGGTATTGCGGCCTTTACCATGGTGGTGGTCTGGATGAGTATCTGCTTAAGTCATTTCAACTTCCGCCGTGAATGGTATAAACAGGGTCGTAGCGTGAAAGAGCTGGGCTTTGCCGCACCATTGTTCCCGATTGTGCCAATTCTGGGCTTTGTATTCTGTCTGATTACCTGTTTGAGTATGGTGTTTGATCCATCCATGCGC
Organism: Acinetobacter sp. YH12117; assembly: GCF_013418865.1. Lineage (NCBI taxonomy): Bacteria > Pseudomonadati > Pseudomonadota > Gammaproteobacteria > Moraxellales > Moraxellaceae > Acinetobacter > Acinetobacter sp. YH12117. Next base: position 235 of record NZ_VPBF01000057.1, on the reverse strand, counting down.
ATCAGTTTCTTTGGCTGTTTAATCTTTATTGCAGCCTGCTATATCAGCTATTACCGTTTTTATCATAAAAAAATCTGATCAGGATTTGCAGTAAAGAGCGGCCCCGGCCGCATTGCTGTCCCACAATTTTTCACAAGAGGAAGCTCATTTGAGCTTCCTCTTGTTTTATGGGTATTTTATCGGGTGAAAATAAAGCTTTTAAAGTTCTTCTTTCAAACAAATTCACTTGAATTAT
>NZ_VPBF01000056.1:0-13738 GCF_013418865.1 Acinetobacter sp. YH12117 | reverse complement strand
CGTATATTGAACGCTATAATCGGACCATACGTTATAGTTGGCTGAGCAAGCATTTATTTGATACTTTGGATGAAGTACAAGATTATGCAACAAACTGGTTGTGGCATTACAACCATGAAAGACCACACCAAGCAAACAAAGGAAGGCCACCTCTAATGGCTGCTTAACCTCTACTTTTAACTTCGGTTATTTATGGGAGGATTACCACCCCTCATATACTGTAGATAAAGTAGGCATTCCAAATCGTAAGAATATTGCTAAAGCATTAGATACTTACAATGCGTATAGCCCTCAAGTTAAAAAAAACTTACATAGCTATATCCAAACCTTGGGCTTACCTATGGATGCAAATGGTAAATACACGATTACAGACGAAGAGTCCTTAAAGAATTTTGTATATGCCATCTAAGAGCGTTTTTACACAACACAAGCATCTACAGAAAAGCGTTTAGCTCAGGCTTATGTTCCAGTTTAGTATATTTATTTTTCATAGCTTCCGAATTAACACTAAATTTCAGTGAGATAAAAAGTGTAAATTTTTAAGTATTTTTTATTGAATTTTTACAAAATACAATACATAATTCATTAAGTTTTTGAAATATATATATTAATTATAATTTGGTATGTATATACTTTTTAAGGCCATCATCTAAAGCAGAAAATAAATAAAAACCCTTTGTTTTGGCAAAGGGTTTTTTATTGCCTGTGTGAAAAGTAGGATAGATCAATTGAGGAAAACGATAAAAACTTCAATGGAGATAGAATATTTAAATCTGTATTTCCGATTATTTTTATAAAAAAGTACTGTTTTACCGATTTACCTGAGTTTTGTATTCTAGCTTCACAAGATAAGCAATCCCCACAACGCACTGAGGAATACAAAATGAGTTTAATCAATACCCAAGTGAAAGCCTTTAACGCTACTGCTTACCAGAATGGTCAATTCATTGAAGTGTCTGAGCAGGACATGATCGGTAAATGGTCGGTGGTATTTTTCTATCCTGCAGACTTTACCTTTGTCTGTCCAACCGAATTAGGCGATCTGGCTGATCATTATGCTGAATTCCAGAAAATGGGCGTTGAAATTTATGGCGTATCCACTGATACCCACTTCACCCATAAAGCCTGGCACGATACTTCAGACGTGATTGGTAAAATCCAGTATCCGCTGATTGGCGATCCAACCTGGACTCTGGCAAAAAACTTTGAAGTGTTAATTGAGGCTGAAGGTCTGGCTGACCGTGGTACTTTCGTGATTGATCCGGAAGGTACCATCCAGATTGTTGAAATTAACGCTGGCGGTATTGGCCGTGATGCCCAGGAACTGCTACGTAAAGTCAAAGCAGCGCAATATGTCCATGCACACCCAGGTGAAGTTTGCCCGGCAAAATGGAAAGAAGGTGAAGCAACGCTTGCACCGTCAATCGACCTGGTCGGTAAAATCTAATCCAGTTGCATTTATCTTCTGATGAAAATCCAGAACTCCGGTTCTGGATTTTTTTTGTCTGTTGAAAGAGAAACCAAGCAGAATCCGGATACGCCTGGATGATTCTATTCTTGCAATGCAGTATGCCAGATTTGCGCTAGCTGGCCGCACCGCAAAGGCTTAACATGAAACGATCAATTCTCCTTGCAGGCGCAGGACAGTATGAAAAAAATAATTGGTTTATATCGAAATAAAAACATGCACTGGGTCGGTGATGGTTTTCTGGTACAGAACCTGTTTGCTTATGACCGTTTAGGTCAGGCCATCAGCCCGTTTTTATGCTCGACTATGCTGCGCCTTATCCGTTTGAGGCGACGAAAGCGCAGCGTGGTGTGGGTTCACATCCGCATCGTGGCTTTGAAACTGTGACTCTGGCCTATCAGGGTGCCGTCACCCATCAAGATTCGGCCGGTGGCGGGGGCACTATTCAGACTGGTGATGTGCAATGGATGACAGCCGGTGCCGGCGTGGTGCATGAAGAGTTTCATTCTGCCGATTTTGCCGAAGCCGGTGGACTGTTTGAAATGGTCCAGCTCTGGGTCAATTTGCCAGCCAAAGACAAAATGACCACGCCGCGTTATCAGGCTATTGCCGCTGCCGATATTCCCCGAATTGAACTGGACGATGCCGCCGGGCACCTCCGGGTGATTGCCGGGAACTATTTAGGTCACACCGGGCCGGCACAGACCTTTAGTCCGGTCAATGTCTGGGATGGTAGCTTGCATAAAGATGCGCAAACCTTTGTGCATGTCCCGGTGACTCACAATGTCCTGCTGGTGGTGCTAAAAGGTGAGCTGCTGGTGAATGGCACTCAACAGGTGCAGGACAGTTCTATCGTGATGTTTGCCCGCGATGCCGAGCCGACCATTCAGTTGCAGGCGCAGCAGGAAACACAGTTTTTAATTCTGACCGGTGAGCCATTAAATGAGCCAATTCAAGGCCATGGTCCTTTTGTGATGAACAGCAAACAGGAAATTATTCAGGCCTTTGATGACTTTCATTCTGGTAAGTTTGGCCAAATTCCGCTGCAAAGCTAAGCATTCAGCGATCCTGCTGCGAAAAGAAAAAAGCCTCTGATAAAAATCAGAGGCTTTCTTGTTATTGCGCTGTTAAGTTTCTTGTTTTATCTCATTTGTATCATTATCTGTAATGATTTTATGTGATGTGGTTGTCATTCTTGTGTGGGGCGTATACTAGCGGAAAGCACGCGCTTTGTAAAACAACTATTCTAAAACTGGTTAATTTATATCTATTGTTTTTAAATGATTTTTAAAAATTAATAAATAAATTTCAGGTATTTCTTATATTTACACGGGGCTTGAAAATACGTTAAAAAATGTAACAGAAGTGGCATTTTAGAACTTTATTACACTTTGTAAAAAGGGTGAATCTGGTAGTTTTTAATAGCTCATTTTGGCAAGGCATGGTTCATAATTTCGGTCAATGTTTTCATTAACGGATAAGACGTTTTGGATATTGCAGTCATCGGTAGTGGCATGGCTGGGCTAGCTACCGCAAGAATTCTTAAAGATGCAGGGCATAACATTACAATTTTTGAAGCTCTGCCTAGACGTGGAATGGACAGCCACAGTACTGAGTTTGAAGGCGGTTTAATTGACGCACCGCTGCGGGTCATGAATCCGCATTTGTGGAAAAACACGCTCAGTTTAGCCACTTATCTGGGTATTCCGACCTTCCCGGTACGGACCTATATGGCCTGTAGCTGGTTGTTTGAGGACCGGACCGAAACCTGGTTAACCACCTCGCGTACGCGTATCGGGAATTTCCCGATTATCAATAACCGTAAAGGCTTGCAGCAATACGGCTGGCGTCTGGTTAAAGGCATGTTGCAGTTAAAAACGGCAATTGCCAAATTCTTCCGGTCGAAGAATCAGGACATTACCCTGGCCGAGTTCATCAACCAGAATGAAATTGAAGAAGTGTTCTGGCATGGCGCGGTAATGCCGGTGTTGTACACCATCTGTACCTGTAACCCGAAAACCATTGGCGAATGGCCAGCGAAGCCGCTGTTGACCTTCTTGCGTCAATTGACCGATGGTGATGCGCTGTTGCGTATTCAGGGTGGCACTCCGGCGCTGGTGAATAAGCTGATTGAAGGTATTCATATCAAGAGTGGTTCACCCATCACCCATATTAGCCAGCAAGATGATCAGGTCTATGTCAAAAATGCCGAAGGCGAAACTGCGGCATTTGACCGTGTGGTGGTGGCCACCCCAACCACCAATATCGAGAACTTCCTCGATCGTGAACAGTTTGCCGAAGATATTGCCTTGTTAAAGCAGTTCAAGTTTGAACAGGGCGAACTGGTGATTCATACCGATAGCACAGTGATGCCGCCAAAACGCAAAGACTGGTCGGTACTGAGCTATATGATGGACCGCAAGTTTACCCGTCAGCAATTTACTGTCTGGCTAAACTCGATTGAGCCATCGCTGGTCGGTAAAACGCCGGTGTTCCAGACCTGGCGTCCGGTCACGCCTATTGATCCGAAGAAAGTCATTTCTTCTGTCACCCTGACCCGTGCGGTGGTGGATTCAAAAACTGTGGCACTGAACAAAGAATTGCAACAGCGTCATAAAGTCGCTGATCGCAAGGTGTTCTTCTGTGGTTCATGGTCATGTGACGGCTTGCCAATTTTAGAATCAGCCGTGACTTCAGCCATGCATATTGCAGAAATTTTTGGTGCACCGTTGCCGTTTGTGGGCTTAAAACCTAAAGTAGAGGTTGCTCCCCAACTCGGCTATTAATCTATGCGCTGGCTTCAGGCAATTTTTCGACAGGCTCCTTCCCATAAATATGCAATCAATGCAGCGCTTTTGGGAGATCCTGCCGAGTTGCCCTGGAGCAATCTGGGCTACTGGCACTCATCTGCACAGGACTATCCGGCGGCGTGCCAGCAGCTGGCCGATCATTTGGCCGAAGCCGTTCAGTTGCAATCCACAGATCGGCTGCTCGATTTAGGCTGTGGACAGGGCGCCAGCCTGTTGCACTGGCAACAGCATTATCAACTCTCAAATATTACCGCCGTTGAACTGCAAACGACCTGTGTCGAGCAGATTCAAGCGCGCTGGCCAGAGCTGCCCATCTATGCGCAGTCTTTTTTAAATTTAAAAAATCTCATACCTCTGGCGCCATTTGATGTGGTGCTGTGTATTGATGCGGCCTATCATCATGCTTTGAATTCATTTCTGGATGCCGTGCAACCGGTTTTAAATTCAAAAGGCCGTCTGGGTTTTCACACCCTGATATTGTCACCGCAGTTTTTAAATTCAAATACTGTGCAGCAGCACGCTTATCGCGCTTTATTAAAGGCGGCGGATGTGTCGTTGCCGGAACTGAAAACCGCAGTACAACTGGAGCAGTGTTTGCAGGAACGCGGTTTTACCCAGATTCAGATTGAAGATTTATCTGCACCAGTGTTAAACAGATTTGCCGAATATATCCAGCAGCTGCACTGGCCGCAGCACAGTTCAGGTCTGGACCGGATCAAGATTGCCATGACCGCAAAGCTGTGCCGACGTTTATATAAAGATGGCTGGGTGAGATATGTGCAAGTGACCGCACACACGCAATAAAGCAGAAAAAATAGCGCCATAAAAACAACAAAGGCCCACTAAAATAGCGAGCCTAAGAAAATGGTGCCGGCACACGGATTCGAACTGTGGACCTACTGATTACAAGTCAGTTGCTCTACCAACTGAGCTATGCCGGCATTGTGGAGTTGCATTTTACAGATTTTTAATTCGGGCGCAAGCGAAAAAATAAGCAATTAAAAGTAGGCGACAGGCGCTGTTTTATTTTTATCCAGCTCTTGTTTTCGCGCTTAAACATCGTGGAAGAGGCAAGTTTCTGCTCAAGACAACAATAGCTCACGTTCAGGGCGAGCTATTGTTTTGAATTTAAAATAAAGGGGGGGTTAAGTGCCGCAGAGGCGTGCTACTTGCTCCTTAAAATACGGTCTAAATCTTGTGCACATTCTTCAAGGGTAAAAGCCATATCGAGTTGCATTTGTGGTTTGAGTTCGTTGGCGAGAGATCTCCACTGCTCAATAAGTTTAAGGGCTTTTTGAATTTTATGTCGATTGAGGTCTTTGGCGATGGTGGGGGTATAACCACCACGTTTGGCATTTTTAATTTGTTTGACATAATTTGCGCTGTTATTCATGCTCGCTCCCGAATAGCAGTTTTTTGACTGATTGGCTTTAAACATCTTTTTTGGCACGATTAAATGAAGAATATTTTTTAAGTTAATAGTTTTAAACAGTTGTTTATTTTGCCTATTGTTCTCCTTGTTCTGTTTAGGTCTGTGTTTAACATAGCACAATGCTTGCTGCTGTAAAGCTTGCGAATTCTATGCCACTTTTTATTGTTGTAGCATGAGATGATGACTTTTTGTTGACATCTGTGGTTTAAAAACAGGTTGGAACTGTGGCAGGCTGTAACTTTCACATATATGCGGGCAGGATGGCATAACCCGAAGATCATGCTTAACAACCCAAAAGATGAACGGGGAGTCAGAAAAATTGATGCTATTTTCAGCAAAGCCTGAGATGGTGCTGGAAAAATAAGCGCTACAAGTCAATGAATTTATCAATATAGTTTTGAATTTGATAGAAAAAGTCTATCTCAGGTTTCCTGTTTTATCTGTGTTAAAAACTTGACCATCCATTTAAATTTTAGGGAAGCAGATGCGATAGAGGCTCTGCTTTTTCAACTATAAATTTAAATTCAAAAGCTGATGAATTTAAAACTTAGCGGATGTATTCAGGCTCAAGTTTTTAAATTCAAAAAAATAAAAGTACTGTTGTTATTTTAAAATCTAATCCAGAAACAATCAGATAATTTCACTGTCTGGAACTGAATAATTTTGAAAAAGCAGAAAAGTCGAAGCATAAAAAAAAGACCCAAATTTTACAATTTGAGTCTTTTTAAACATTCTGGCGGTGAGAGAGGGATTCGAACCCTCGATACGCGTCAACGTATACACACTTTCCAGGCGTGCTCCTTCAGCCACTCGGACACCTCACCATAGGCCGTGGATAATACCCAAAAAAAGTCACTCTGCCAAGCTGAAACAATTGATTTGCGGAAAAACTTTTGGGCTGGTGCTATTATGCGCAAAAATACGGTCTATCCATGAAGACATTCTATGCAAAGTACTGCAAAAAAAGCCGCCCTGCCTGTGATTACCCTCGCGGCACTGGGCGTAGTTTTTGGTGACATTGGAACGAGTCCACTCTATGCCTTGCGTCAATGTTTCCTGACCGCACATCTGGCCATTTCTGAAGGCAGTGTTCTGGGGATTTTATCGCTGATCTTCTGGTGCATGATGCTGACCATCAGCTTTAAATACGTCACCATCATCATGCGTGCAGACAACAACGGTGAAGGCGGGATTATGTCGCTGCTGGCCTTAAACCTGCGTACCACCCGTATTTCTGAACAGAAGAAAATCTACCTGATTGCACTGGGCTTTATTGGTGCATCGCTGTTTTTTGGTGATGGGATTATTACCCCGGCCATTTCGGTGCTGTCGGCGATTGAAGGGCTGAGTATTGCCACCCCGATGTTTAACCAGTGGCTGATTCCCTTATCTATCGGGATTCTGGCCGGACTGTTTCTGGTGCAGCGTCATGGTACCGGCATCATGGGCACCTTCTTTGGGCCGTTGACCCTGCTCTGGTTCCTGTCGATTGGCGGGGTGGGGCTGTGGAGTATTATCCAGACGCCGTATGTGCTGGCGATGATCAGCCCGCACTGGGCCATCAACTTTGTGCTGGAACAGCCTTATGTGGCCTTTTTAACCATGGGCGCAGTCATTTTGACCATGACCGGTGGTGAAGCGATTTATGCCGATATGGGGCATTTTGGCCGCTTGCCAATCCGGATGGCCTGGTTTGTGATTGTGCTGCCATGTCTGTTATTGAATTACGCCGGACAGGGCGCCTTGTTGCTGCGTGATCCGGACGCGATTACCAATCCTTTCTATCTGCTGGTGCCGGACTGGGGTCTGTATCCGATGATTGCGCTGGCCACGGCTGCGGCGGTGATTGCCTCACAGGCGGTAATTACCGGTGTATTTTCGATGGTCAATCAGGCTATTCAGCTGCGTTATTTGCCGCGTTTATCGGTCAAGCATACCTCAGAAGTGGAACAGGGCCAGATTTATTTGCCGTTCATTAACTGGGTACTGTTTGTATCGGTGGTGATTCTGATTCTGCTGTTTGAAAACAGTGCCAATCTGGCCAGTGCCTATGGCGTAGCGGTGACCATGACCATGCTCTGCGGCACCATTTTAATTTCCATTCTGGCCTATGGTTTCTGGCGCTGGCCGGTGTGGAAAGTGCTGCTGTTTGCACTGCCTTTTTTAATTCTGGATCTGATTTTTGTCGGTTCAACCTCACTGAAAATTGTCGCCGGTGGCTGGGTACCAATTTTAATTGGTGCCATTGTATTTACCCTCCTGATGACCTGGAAAGATGGCCGCGCCTTGCTGATTCATCATCTGGAAAAAGATGCCTTGCCGATTGAGCTGTTTATTAAAAGTATCAGCATGGGCAATGACACCAAATTTGTGCCGGGCGAAGCGGTATTCTTGACTGGTACGCCGAATATCGTGCCACATGCGATGCTGCATAACATCAAGCACAACAAGGTGCTGCATGAGCGCAATATTATGGTGACGGTGGTGACGCGCGATATTCCGTATGTGCCGCAAGAAGAGCGGGTGCAGATTGAACGGCTAGATGAACGTTTTTACCGGATTTTTATCTATTACGGTTTTAAAGATCAGCCGAATATTCCGCGCGCGTTAAAGCAGGCCTATGATGAATTGGGCTTTGAATTCGACATGATGCAAATGAGCTTCTTTATTTCACGTGAACGCATTATCAGCACAGTCGGCGAAGGCATGGCACCGTGGCGGGAAAAGCTGTTTATTTCGATGCAGCGCAATACCAGTCCGGTCAGTGACTTCTACCAGATTCCGACCAACCGGGTTGTGGAGCTGGGCAGTCAAATCCAGATCTGATGCAACGGCGTGGTCTCAACGCAACTGCAATAAAAAAACCAGAGCATAGCTCTGGTTTTTTTGGAGGATAAAAGCCTAAAACAGGTCTTTAATTGGCTTCATTCAGGCTTGGGGCTTCAGGTAAGGCTTGAACAGGCGCTTGCATTTGCTCGGCGCCAGCTTCAGGTGCGGCCTGAATAGCAGGGTCTGCCATTGGTGCTGCTTCTGGTGCAGCGGCTAAGGCTTCCTGGGTAACATCGGTTTCGGCTTCTATACCATTCACCGGCGCTTCAGCTGAGGAGTCCATCATGGGCGCTGCATTCTGGGCGGCTTCCGCTGCTGGTGCAGTCAACTCTGCTGCGGGTGGTTCAGTAATAGGCTGCGCGCCCTGTGCCAGCGGATCGGTTGACTGGCCGGCCGGTACCGGTTGTGAGGTCAGCGCTGATGCATCGGGTGCAACCGCTTGTACCGGGGCATCATGGCCTGGCGCCTGGGCGGGTGCATCTGCCGGAATCACATCCAGCTGCGGATTGGTCGGCATCGGCTGAACCACTTGCGGATTGGCTTCAGAGACAATGCGCACCTGACCGCTGGCCACGATATCCTGCAATGAACCCGGCTGACCATTGACCGTGGTCACCACTTTGGCTTTCGATAAGCTTTCCAGGGTATCACCCGGTTGAATGGGAGGTTCGGCAAAGGCAGTTGCACTCATTAAACCGGTAATCAGGCCGGCACCCAGTAATTTGGAATACATAGATTCCTCCATCAAATTTTTATCACACGATTTTTTCGTGAACTACCTTGGCATATAACCTTGGCCTGACGCAACGCATCACACTGAAAGCCATCCAGACTTATCATAAACTGCGTTAAAACTCTGACAGACTGTTACACAGTCACCGCCTGTACAGCGGTTTATTGTCTAATTGTTAAGCGAACAACAGCCAGAACATATACAAGCTGCAGACCCCTTGTTAAGCTCGGCCAATATGTGATTCTTATAGTTTTTAGCAGTGTAATGGCCAGAAAAAAGCGCAGTACAAGTCAGCCTCTCTTTCCCTTTTTTCATCAAGGAAGTTTAAAAGTTGTTTTAGGTGTGGTGGCCGCTGGCAGTTTCGCGATTGCCTTTGGACAGGAAAAAATCAGCCAGTGGATGTCCTTGACACCAAGCACTTCGAATAGTGCCTGTCTGGAACAATTTTACCGTGATGTGCCGCCGTATTTAATTAAAGACAGCCTGCGCAAAGACAGTTATCCGCTGTGCTTTAATGGTTTTAATGTGATGTATTCCGGCGTGTCCAAAACTCCGCTGTGGGTGGCAGAAAGTCTGACCCCGGCGCGTTTAAGCCAGAAAATTCCCCGTGAAGACAGTTTCCATGAAGAAGAGCGGGTGAAAGAGCAGCACCGCGCGACCTTGGCGGATTATCGTGGTTCAGGTTATGACCGCGGACATATGGCCCCAAATGCGGATATGTCCAATAAAGCGGCGCAATACGACAGTTTCTCGCTGGCCAATATGGTGCCGCAAGCGCCGAAGAATAATCAGCAGGTCTGGCGTGAACTGGAAGAAGCCACCCGTGCGCTGGTGACCAAGCATAAACAGGATGTGTATGTCATTACCGGGCCGACTTTTAGTGGCAAAAAACTGAAAGCGATTGGTAATGGGGTGATTGTTCCAACCTCGGTGTATAAAGCCATTTACTTACCTAAAACCGGCGCAATTGGCGCCTACTATGCACCGAATGACAATTCCCTGCAGGTCAAGGTGGTCAGCGTCTGTTATTTAGAAGAACAGTTGGGCATTAACCTGTTTCCGCAGCTGACCGAAGAGCAAAAACGCAATACCTATAAATTGCCGCTGACCGCCAACGCGGTAAAAGCCAATAAACCACTGGAATATTCGCATTGGGATGCAGAAAGCCAGTGTGCTGAAGATGTTGCCCCGGAGCAGCTACAGGCCTTACAGCGTCAGTTTAAATCGGGAGGTAGCACGGCCACTGCCAGTGGTACAACCTTGGATGCCGATACCCAGGATGCCATCATTAAGCAGTTGATTGAGGCCTTGTTGCACTATATCTTACAGTTAATGAATAAAAGCTGATCAGCGCATATAAACGGCAGGATGGCAATTGATCCTGCCACAACAACAAGCATTACGGCCGAGGTGGGTATGTTTAAACCGTTTCAACATGGGACAGAATCTCATGCCATTCATGATCTGACTGTCGAGAATGATCTGGACTGCGTGAATGTCTATGGCAATTTACAGCTCACCAAGGACCAGGCGGGTCTGGCTGCGGCTAAAGCCTTGCAGGCACTGCTGAATGAGGTGGTTGCGGCTCTGGAAAAAGAGCCAAATCTGCCTGAAAAAGTCCAGCGTACCGAAGTACGGGAAATCGAAAATCCTTTTCTTTGACATTCTTCCTGTCTTAGAGGACAGGGTTTTTACGCTCTAACTAATAAACTGTTCATTTAAAATATAAAAAAGCCCACCGAAGTGAGCTTGTAGGACGTGCAGCAAGATTAGTCCTTCTTGCCAACCACTTTATAAATCACCGCGCCAATTACCGCACCAATCATTGGTGCAACCCAGAATAACCAGAGCTGGCTTAAGGCTGCAGTTTCTGCAAAGAACGCTACACCGGTACTACGGGCCGGGTTGACTGAGGTGTTGGTGACCGGAATACTGATTAAGTGAATCAGGGTTAAGGCCAGACCAATTGCAATTGGCGCAAAACCGGCCGGCGCACGCTGATCGGTAGCGCCTAAAATAATAATCAGGAAAAAGGCGGTTCAGACAATTTCAATGATCAGTGCTGAAACGAGTGAATATTGCCCCGGGGATAATTCACCAAAACCATTGCTGGCAAAACCACCGGTGCCGCTAAAACCGGCCTGACCCTGGACAATCAGGTATAAAATCCAGGCCGCGACGACAGCACCCAATACCTGGGCAACGATATACGGGAGCAGTTCTTTGGCTTCAAAACGGCCGCCGGCCCATAAGCCCAGACTCACGGCCGGGTTAAAGTGACCGCCTGAAATATGCCCCAAGGCATAGGCTGCGGTTAAAACGGTTAAACCAAAGGCAATCGATACGCCGACAAAGCCAATGCCCAGTTCAGGGAAGGCTGCAGCCAGCACGGCACTACCACAGCCGCCGAATACCAGTCAAAAGGTCCCCAGAAATTCTGCACAATATTTATTCATTTTCATGTCTCCAGAATTTTATTTATGTGATGAAAATTATAAAGTGTGAAATATATCACACTATTTTTGTAAAATACTCTTTTTTTATGTGCTTCAAATTAAACTAAAAAGATGAAAGATTGGTTAAGTTGTTCTGACGCCATTGCTGTGGAGTGTGCTGGGTCCACTGCTTAAAGGCACGCTGAAAGGCACTCTGTTCCGAATAGCCGAGCAGCAGGGCAATTTCCTGCAGGCTTAAATGTGGATCTTTTAAATATTGTTCGGCCAGTAAGCAGCGTACTTCCTGAATCCGTTGTTGATAGGTGGTGCCTTGCTGCTGTAAATGCCGTTGTAACTGCCGTACTGACAAATTCAGCTGCTGGGCAATATGTTCAATCTGGTACATATTGCGTTGTAAACCGGTCAGAATCGCCTGCTGTAAACGGTGGTCAATCTGGGTGGAATTTGGCAGTTTTTCCAGCAGAGCCTTGGCCTGTTGGAGCAATAAATGCTGTAAGGTCTGATCCCCCTGATAAAAGGGTTTGGACAGCTCCTGCAACGGCATTAGCACCTGGGTTTTTTCCTGGGAAAAACGTACCTTGCAATGAAAATACTGCTCATACAGTGCCACATGTCGTGGCGCCGGATTCTGGAAATGCACCTCATGCAGGCAAATATCCTGAAATTCCATAAAATGTTTCAGGAATTCCACCATCAGCGCAATGGCAATTTCATTGGTCAGTTGCGTGGTCATGGTCGGCGGCAGATCAGCCCAGCGAATGGAGAGATAATTGCCTTGCACTTCCACCTGTAACGGACTGCCGTCATACACCAGCCGGTGAAAGTCATGATAGCGTTGCAACGCTTCGCCCAGATTGTCACAGGACAGGGCAATATAGGCAATAATGCCCAGATGTTTGGGCTGCACCAGTGCGGCAATTTCCAGTCCCAACGCCGGACGCTGTAGCTGCTGTTCCAGTTCGGTCAGCAAGTCGCGCCAGAGAATATAATCAAAACGTTCCTGATGTTGAACCTGCTGTAATTTTTCTGGAACCGGCAGCTGTTGTGCTTGATAAAAGTCGTACAACAACTGGGCCAAGCCACCATAAATCGAGCCGGTATAATCCTTTATCCGTTGCATAGCTTGTCATTTTATTCTTGTCGTGATTTGTCAATCATATTCAATTTTTCCGTCAATATCTAGCCTGTGCCGACGCTTATAGTGAAGGAAAAGCACAGGAGGACTGGAGCATGTTAAAAGGATTTATTGCAGGTTTATTGGTGGCCAATGCCTTTGAATGGGTGGCACATAAATATGTATTACATGGTACCCATCGGCCGGGGCAGCCGCGTCACAGTCCGGTGCCACGCAGTATGCGTTCGCATTGGGAGCATCATCGTGAGGTGCGGAAAAATCAGTTTAATGATGAAAGCTATGTGATTGGCTGGTCGCACTGGCGCAATAAAAACGAGATTATTTCGCTGGCCGCCGCCGCGGGTGTATTTGGGCTGGTATTTTTCCCGATTTCCAAAGGCATGATGGCCGGCAGCATGTATAGTGCCCTGAATTATTACTATATTCACCGCCGTGCCCATTTGGAGCCAGAGTGGGCCAGAACAAAAATTCCCTGGCACTATGACCATCATATGAACAGCAATCAGGATGCCAACTGGTGTGTAACCAAGCCCTGGTTTGACTATATTCTGGGCACCCGGGTTATATCTTCACCGGATTTGCAGGAGCAGAATCCGCTCGGGATTGCCTTGCCACGGCCGCTGTCGGCGCTATTAAACCGCGGCGCGGAAAAATTCTTCCCGGCCAAATGGGTCGACCGGAATGAAAAGCCATCCCCAGATCTTGAGTCGCTACCTAAAGCCAGTTAATGAGAGGGTTAATAACTGCTAATTGAAATCTACTTATTTCTATATTATTATATACAGATGAGTAGATATGTTAGTATTGGCGTTGCAGCTAAAACACTGGGTGTTTCCATCCAAACCCTAAGAAGATGGGATGAGGAAGGCACTTTA
>NZ_VPBF01000055.1:0-14599 GCF_013418865.1 Acinetobacter sp. YH12117 | reverse complement strand
CAGCAGGGGTGTCATCGGGTCGTCATCCACCGCATCCGAGGCCAGATAGCTGTTTTCGACATCCCGTTCCAGCAGGCCTTGCCGTTCCAGATAGCGACCCACCCGGTGGGCGATGGTGTGCGTCAGCTGGGTGAGCTCTGGGCTGGTCGGCGCCTTGACCCAGCGGAAACGCGCTGAGCCGTGGGATTGCTCGACATACACACCGTCGAGAAACAGCATGTGGAAGTGAACATTCAGATTGAGCGCCGATCCAAAACGCTGGATCAGGGTGACCGCGCCCGTCTTGGCCACTTGGTGGGTATGGCCCGCTTTCTTGACCAGGTGCGTGGCAATGACGCGGTAAACGATGCCCAGCACCCACCCCATGATCTCGGGCCGGCTGGCAAACAGGAAATGTGGGCGGACAAAATAGTTGGGAACTGGGAGGGGTGGAAATGGAGTTTTTAAGGATTATTTAGGGAAGAGTGACAAAATAGATGGGAACTGGGTGTAGCGTCGTAAGCTAATACGAAAATTAAAAATGACAAAATAGTTTGGAACTAGATTTCACTTATCTGGTTAACTAATCTAGCTAACCTGCCGCTCAGCTTAGTACGATCCTATATCCAACTGATCATAATCCTTTCATCAGTATCCCAAATTAAATCCCCCTCCTAGACTGCCTCACCAACACTTTACAGTGATCCCGTATTTCCGGACAGGTGATTGATTTTTTTCGCTTGTACAGGTGTTAAGCCACAGTTATCTTGATGTGGACATTATGCATTGTAATAGCCCATTAACATGCGCTAAGAGCATAAATTAATATACAGTAACAAGCATTACGAGGTGCTAATGTTTGGAAAGCAGCCTCTTCCAACTACAATAATAAGTTAACTATCCTCCACCCACAAATAATTACAAATGACCCCTTTCCGCTATAACTCCGATCTCACCAGCGGCTCGCTACAAACCCGAGAGTGTCGCATTATTACTGGCTTGTTACTCCAAGAGCTTGATGAAGCTGCCTGGGATAAAGCCATGTATAAGGAAAATGTGCTTCAGAAACGCACGCAATCTACGGTAAGACGTATTTCTTCAGCGCTTAGAAAACGCCTAGAACACCTAAGCTCTGACTTTTGGGCTTTTGCGTTTTTATGTTAGGCATTGTCTGGCAACTGGAGGAAGTGTAATGACCATGAATGGTCACTGTGATTGACAGTATCTTGCTTAAACTTATCTGAACAATGGTAGAACTGGCTCATATTTATCCCCTCTATGATTGTTTATCTTTTTCACCATAAAAAGTATCAGGGGCTACTCAGGGCTACATAAAGATATTTATCTACTTTTACTGATTGATAAGTAGCATCAGTCCATCCGCAGGACTGGTGGTGCCGGCAAAATGCTGACCCAACACATGCGTATAGATTTGCGTGGTCTTAACATCGTTATGCCCTAAGAGTTCTTGCACAGTGCGAATATCACGCCCCGCTTGTAATAGATGCGTAGCAAACGAGTGACGAAATGTATGACAAGTGACACGCTTGCTAACGATGCCTGCTTTTTGTACGGCTGCCTTCAATGCCTTTCGCGCAACGGAGTCATGCAGATGATGGCGGCATAATTTGCCGTTATACGGGTGGTTGCAGAGCGTGCTGGAGGGAAAGACAAACATCCACGCCGCTTGTCGATAAGCAGAAGGGTATTTGTGATCTAAAGCAAAAGGCAGCGATGGCCCTACGCCTTGTAAGTTGTCGTCTTGCTGAATAAGCCGCGCTTGCTCAATGAGTTATTTTATTGCTGGGATTAGGCGCGTGGGCAGTAGGCTGTTTCTGCTTTTCCCACCCTTACCGTCATGCACAGTGATGCAGCCATTATCAAAATCAAAATCTTTAACCCGCAAACGCAAGCATTCATTAATGCGCAAACCTGCACCATACAGCAGCGTAAAAATAACTTGGTTGCGAGTATCCATAACCTGCAAAATGCGTTGCACTTCATTTGCAGAGATAACAGAGGGTAGCCGTCTAGGCTTGCTTGCAGGGATATAATCAATATCGCCCAACGGCTGTTGTAAAAACCTGTTGTACAAAAAAGCTAGGGCATTTAAAGCGATTTTCTGCGTGTTTATGGCTACATGTCTGCTGTTTGCTAAGCTGGATAAAAACAGCCTGACCTCTTCACTGCCCATGGTCTGAGGATGACGTTTTTTGTGAAACAGAATAAAACGCTTAATCCAGTGCAGGTAAGTTTTTTCAGTTTTCAGCGCATAACCTTTTTGTCGCATATCCGTGCGTATAGAATTTAAAAATGGACTGTTAGACATAAAACGCTCCTTGTCTTGCAACTGTCTGCCTATACAGCCTATTCTAGCTGGGATTTAAAAAAGTGCCTGTTTTTTACGCCTAGAGATGCTTGTTTACCGGTAGAGTTTTAATTTAATGCTAAATAAATTAAAATGTTATGAGTTCTTTGGGTGAGATAATGTGCATCGTGCAAGCAGGATAGACGGCATGCACGATTTGTAATAACAGAGTGTCTTGTATTTTTAAAGAAAGTCTATTTAATACAAGTGATTATATTAATTAACGGTAAGCATCAGCGGGTGACAAAACGAGCATGCTTACTAATAAAATGTTAACCTCTGAGGAAGAATTGTGAAACTATCACTAATGGTAGCTATATCGAAGAATGGAGTTATCGGGAATGGCCCTGATATTCCATGGAGTGCCAAAGGTGAACAGCTCCTGTTTAAAGCTATTACCTATAACCAATGGCTGTTGGTTGGACGCAAGACTTTTGAATCAATGGGAGCATTACCCAACCGAAAGTATGCGGTCGTAACACGTTCAAGTTTTACATCTGACAATGAGAACGTATTGATCTTTCCATCAATTAAAGATGCTTTAACCAACCTAAAGAAAATAACGGATCATGTCATTGTTTCAGGTGGTGGGGAGATATACAAAAGCCTGATCGATCAAGTAGATACACTACATATATCTACAATAGACATCGAGCCGGAAGGTGATGTTTACTTTCCTGAAATCCCCAGCAATTTTAGGCCAGTTTTTACCCAAGACTTCGCCTCTAACATAAATTATAGTTACCAAATCTGGCAAAAGGGTTAACAAGTGGCAGCAACGGATTCGCAAACCTGTCACGCCTTTTGTACCAAAAGCCGCGCCAGGTTTGCGATCCGCTGTGCCAGGCGTTAGGCGTCATATGAAGATTTCGGTGATCCCTGAGCAGGTGGCGGAAACATTGGATGCTGAGAACCATTTCATTGTTCGTGAAGTGTTCGATGTGCACCTATCCGACCAAGGCTTTGAACTATCTACCAGAAGTGTGAGCCCCTACCGGAAGGATTACATCTCGGATGATGACTCTGATGAAGACTCTGCTTGCTATGGCGCATTCATCGACCAAGAGCTTGTCGGGAAGATTGAACTCAACTCAACATGGAACGATCTAGCCTCTATCGAACACATTGTTGTGTCGCACACGCACCGAGGCAAAGGAGTCGCGCACAGTCTCATCGAATTTGCGAAAAAGTGGGCACTAAGCAGACAGCTCCTTGGCATACGATTAGAGACACAAACGAACAATGTACCTGCCTGCAATTTGTACGCAAAATGTGGCTTTACTCTCGGCGGCATTGACCTGTTCACGTATAAAACTAGACCTCAAGTCTCGAACGAAACAGCGATGTACTGGTACTGGTTCTCGGGAGCACAGGATGACGCCTAACAATTCATTCAAGCCGACACCGCTTCGCGGCGCGGCTTAATTCAGGAGTTAAACATCATGAGGGAAGCGGTGATCGCCGAAGTATCGACTCAACTATCAGAGGTAGTTGGCGTCATCGAGCGCCATCTCGAACCGACGTTGCTGGCCGTACATTTGTACGGCTCCGCAGTGGATGGCGGCCTGAAGCCACACAGTGATATTGATTTGCTGGTTACGGTGACCGTAAGGCTTGATGAAACAACGCGGCGAGCTTTGATCAACGACCTTTTGGAAACTTCGGCTTCCCCTGGAGAGAGCGAGATTCTCCGCGCTGTAGAAGTCACCATTGTTGTGCACGACGACATCATTCCGTGGCGTTATCCAGCTAAGCGCGAACTGCAATTTGGAGAATGGCAGCGCAATGACATTCTTGCAGGTATCTTCGAGCCAGCCACGATCGACATTGATCTGGCTATCTTGCTGACAAAAGCAAGAGAACATAGCGTTGCCTTGGTAGGTCCAGCGGCGGAGGAACTCTTTGATCCGGTTCCTGAACAGGATCTATTTGAGGCGCTAAATGAAACCTTAACGCTATGGAACTCGCCGCCCGACTGGGCTGGCGATGAGCGAAATGTAGTGCTTACGTTGTCCCGCATTTGGTACAGCGCAGTAACCGGCAAAATCGCGCCGAAGGATGTCGCTGCCGACTGGGCAATGGAGCGCCTGCCGGCCCAGTATCAGCCCGTCATACTTGAAGCTAGGCAGGCTTATCTTGGACAAGAAGATCGCTTGGCCTCGCGCGCAGATCAGTTGGAAGAATTTGTTCACTACGTGAAAGGCGAGATCACCAAGGTAGTCGGCAAATAATGTCTAACAATTCGTTCAAGCCGACGCCGCTTCGCGGCGCGGCTTAACTCAAGCGTTAGAGAGCTGGGGAAGACTATGCGCGATCTGTTGAAGGTGGTTCTAAGCCTCGTACTTGCGATGGCATCGGGGCAGGCACTTGCTGACCTGCCAATTGTTTTAGTGGATGAAGCTCGTCTTCCCTATGACTACTCCCCATCCAACTACGACATTTCTCCAAGCAACTACGACAACTCCATAAGCAATTACGACAATAGTCCATCAAATTACGACAACTCTGAGAGCAACTACGATAATAGTTCATCCAATTACGACAATAGTCGCAACGGAAATCGTAGGCTTATATATAGCGCAAATGGGTCTCGCACTTTCGCCGGCTACTACGTCATTGCCAACAATGGGACAACGAACTTCTTTTCCACATCTGGCAAAAGGATGTTCTACACCCCAAAAGGGGGGCGCGGCGTCTATGGCGGCAAAGATGGGAGCTTCTGCGGGGCATTGGTCGTCATAAATGGCCAATTTTCGCTTGCCCTGACAGATAACGGCCTGAAGATCATGTATCTAAGCAACTAGCCTGCTCTCTAATAAAATGTTAGGCCTCAACATCTAGTCGCAAGCTGAGGGGAACCACTAGTGTCATACGAACCTCCAAGAGACGGTTACACAAACGGGTACATTGTTGATGTCATGTATGACAATCGCCCAAGTAAGTATCCAGCTGTGTTCAGAACGTACGTCCGAATTCCAGACTATGTCGAACGGATACCCGAGGCAAAGCGGAGCATTAGTCCCAAAGCATCTCCGGTAGATCCGGAGGCTCCATACTGAAGGCATGGCTCACAAGGGTCTTGGGGAACTCAGCCGATCCTGACGCTTCTGTGGGCAAGTGGGACCGGCGCCTAGCGCAGTGCGGTGGTATTGATGAGATGTCAAGTGGGGTGCAGGCAACATACTTCAGTCCAAACGGTC
Source organism: Acinetobacter sp. YH12117 (assembly GCF_013418865.1). Lineage (NCBI taxonomy): Bacteria > Pseudomonadati > Pseudomonadota > Gammaproteobacteria > Moraxellales > Moraxellaceae > Acinetobacter > Acinetobacter sp. YH12117. The sequence continues at coordinate 9,052 of NZ_VPBF01000055.1, read as the reverse complement.
AGCTGGTCGGCTTAGTGGCATACATTGATGCCGAATGGATGGATGAATAGCTCTGACGTTACGATTCAGGTGAGACAACCAGATGGGCATTGCGTACAAGCTCAGTTGCCACCGATGTGGCTACGAGTCTGATCTTCTTTACCTAGGCCAAGGTATGGCGATGCTTCCTGAGCAAATAGTCGGAACGTGCACATGCTGCGACAATCTAACGACGATTTCTATAAATGAAAGCTACGGAGTATGCTCACTTTGTGGGGCTAAGGATCGTGTGATATTTACAAGCTATCAGCATGAGGCAAGGCCAAGAAATCCCTGCTATCTAGAGAGAAGTTTCAAATATCAATGCCCAAGATGCCATGCCTTCAGTATGGAGCCTCCGGATCTACCGGAGATGCTTTGGGACTAATGCTCCGCTTTGCCTCGGGTATCCGTTCGACCTATGTTTAAGAGGAAACGCACGTGTCTGCCGCCAAAGCTCTTGCCTATGCACTTTGTGACAAGTTGGAAAGCAAAAAAGTTGATGAAGTCGTACGAAATCTTGTTTCTAGCGGCTGGAATATTAGGGAAGTGGCCTGGGAAGCTTCGTCCTTTGATCATGAAATGCCCTACTTTGACACGGGGCGGGACTTCGATATTGGATTTCCTGACACGCTGTCATCCAAGATTGAGTTTTTGACCGCGAATGGATCAATCGTCCAAGCACGTGCTCGCCTGCACTTCAAGCAGGCTCTAATTTTTGCCAAGGCGTCCAAACATGTCGCCGCGCTCAAGAACTCATTGGATTACTACTATGGATCGTCTGTAATCCCCCCTCAAAACCACGGAGGCTATTTGTAGAAAATTCCATTAATATGAACTCAAGGTGTTCCCTACGGACGAATCAGCGATGAAGGTGGTGTACCTGGCTATCCAGGCGGCGACCAAGAAATGGACGATGCCGATCCGCAACTGGAAGCCGGCCATGAACCGTTTTATGATCGAATTTGGTGACCGTTTAAATGGCCACCTTTAACTGACCGGCAAAAGCACTTACACAAAAGGGTTTACAGGCTCTTTCAGTCATTCCTTTAATGCGTAAATTGCTCTCTAACCACTCTCTCAGCCCACCCTTCCATATCCTCTCTCGATACTTGCAGCTCCCCCAACCCCTTTGGATGATTCACCCCTCTATGCCCGTCTTGTCCATATAATTGATCAAACAAACTATTTGGCCAATTCAATGAGCTCTTCACCACTCCACGCCGTATCTTTTCAAAATCATTCCGCCATGTTTCGCTATCAACGCCACTCAACACTTTGGTAGAAAGCATTTTCACCCCATCCGATGCATCCACCTCTAGCAATACAAATTCACTGCCATTACGTTGCACCCCAACGGCTTTAATCACTCTTGGTGAGCCATCTTTACACAGATGTAATCGGCTACGCCCAACTTTTGGCAAAACCAAGGTTTCTTCAAAAAGCACCCGACATGCAAATTTAGTTTTTAGAATTGAAAGTAGCTCATCAAAAGCAGCAAATCGATTAGCAAAAATAGAGTTGTAATTGGTTGCATCCTGCTTCCCACCCACATCTGCCGCTGCTAGGACACCACCTAAGTGTGGCTCATCAGTACTAACCAAATTACTATTTTCACTTGTTGTTGCTTCTTCTTTTTCTAAAATAGTTTGGCTACTTTTTCTTGCCCTGCGAGATTTTTCAATTCGACTAGGTCTACTAAAACTTATCCATGTCGGCTCAGCCTCTATGACTCGTGTGTCTGTGTCTATATTGGCTGTTTCCTCATCGTCCAACTGTAGATGCTCATCATCAACAACTGACTCTGTTGAAACCGCTATGTGCTGCGTACTACCATCACCTGCCTCCTTTTCCTGAAAAGAGGCATGGCTAATAGCTGTTGTGCTAGGAAGCATAGCGTTGATTTCTAAACCTACTATTTCCTCAACTAAATAATCCTTATCCTCGTTAGAAGAACGTCCTTTTACATGTAATTTCCAACCCTGCATGGGCGGAGGGTCAAAGCTAAAGCACCAGCTTTCAACGCCGTTCTTAATTTCTCTATTTTGTTGATAGTGCCTAAAAATACTTTCATACGAATCCATAACATCTTGATCCGAAAACAACCAAACCAAAAGCTGCACTACGGCCGACTGCTCTAACGCCCCTTTAGGAAACGATGAACTGGGTAAGATCCTTATCTCTAAATGATCTCGCTCAACCTCATACTGAACGTCGAACTCTTGCTGTAAAGCGGTACTGCTCAAACAGCTTCGACAGAAATAGGAGTTAATTAAAAATAATGACCGAGCTAGCTCTAACTGTGGGATGTGATAACGAGTCTTGCTATATGGTGTTTCAGCTTCGTAAATAAATGAACTCTGCGCTCCATCCTTGTTGCGTACGGAAGCAAAGGACGAGAGATTAGGAAAATCGATTATTTTGGCTCGTTGAAGATCCGATGCTTCAAACTCAATCACACGATCCGCCTTATTTATTTGCTTTGTTGTACTGTTAACCACCTTAGCTCGACTTAATAAAGGCAAATGAGTAAATCGAGTCCATTTCCGTTCTTGCATTGGATTAAACCAAACAAAAATACGCCACTCCTTATGACCCGAGTTACGGAATAAATGACCAATATGTACAACCTGCACATTGTCATTAAATGTAGCTAGCCTAACCACTCACTCTTCCCCATAAACCATTTCCAAGAATCTTTGTGCTTCCTCAGTTATCCGCTCTTTAGATAACGTTGCACTTCTTAATAATCGCCAGCGCCTAAGCTCAACATCTTCCTGTTTAAGCTTAATAAAAGCTTGGCTAATCCGTCTAATTTGATAATCTTCCACACTCTCTGAGTAACGCTTTAAGCAAAGCGCTACCAAAGGCAGTTTCTGTAGATTTTTTGCAAGAGAGGTTCCGTTAGGAGTTTGCTTTAACAGCCAGCTCGATGTCGCTCTTGGGTGATCAAGGCTACTATCTAGACGCTTTATGATTCTTAATAGTTGTCGTACAGCAATTCGATCTCTTTGGTTCCAATCAACTCTAGGGGCGGGTGCCAGACGCTCTTGTTGATGCTGTTGATTCCAGTGAACTAGCCAATCCCTGTCATGTCGGTAAAGCCAAGCGTATAGCACCCCACCCTCTAAAGACTGTCTTGCCGCCTTAATTCCTTGGTATTTATGCACTAGTTGCTGCCAGTCTTTATGCTTAACAGATAAATCTTCAGAGTTAGGTTGCACAGACTGGCTAACAGGTCTTGTCGTTATAGAGTGCTCAGTAAGAGCACTTGCCTGCTGTAGCGCTTCTATAACCGTTAGTTTTGGCAATAAGGCTTGCCACACAATACTATGCTGTAAATAACTAAAGGCTTTTCTATGCTTACGGAATATACTTTTCAGCCAACACGTGTCCTTGTTCTCTGCCAACTTTAAATCCAGTTTCTCTAGTGCCTCATCACTAAAAGTCTGCCTCACTCTCTCCGCCACCAAGTCATGACGAATGTGCTTGCTTTTGGTTAGCCCTAGATCCTGCGCTAAGCGCTGATAAAACAGCGTCCACTGCTCAAGGCTTGGGGAAAGCTCTTGCGCTCGTGGAGCATCTAACAGAGGGGCTATATAAGCAGCTAGTGCTGTTAATTGAGATAGGGAGTCTTTGGGGTAGTCTGAAAGCAGCTCAGTATGACCCAAAGCCCAAAATTGATGTCGGTGATCATCTACAGCTCTATCAAAGAAGACTAAAGCACCGTGTTTTGGACAATATGGCAAAGCGGGCAAATACCAATCTCGTTGCCAAAAGGCTTCCCCATACCTATTTAGCTGAAGAGCAACGCAATCAGGGCAGTATCTAAAGCGGTTATCGCTCTTAACTCTAGAAGCAGCGACTCCTAGCATTAAATGCACCGCACCTTGCGCTTGGTACTCCATTAACCGAATAGCTTCGTCTCGGCGCTCCTTGCCTACAAACGGAGCATATAAAGGGAATAAGGTATGCTCATAAATAAGCTACTGAACAGCGTAACGTCCTGTTTGATGTAGATGTCTTGCTATCACACCTAAATGCGAGGGCAGACCTAAGGTAGCGACCACCTTGCGGTTGCCATACACCTCATCCAACAGCTGCTTAGGACTAACAATCCCTTGATAAACGCCTGCCCGTGCAATAGTGCTATAAATCAGCTCATTCGAGTACGGAACAGGAAAGTTTCTCATGGCTAACCTGCTTGTTTAAATAAGCTCGCCATATCCACTATTACCCCTTTCCCTTTTAACCGTTCATGCATGGTTTTTTCAGGTTGGCGTTGTGAATAGATATAACGTAAATCCGTATCAGGCAAGCTATCCCAGTCGCTGGGCTTGACTACCTTTATAGCCGAAACCTTTTTACTCTTGGAGGGCTTTTCTAGTTCTGACACTACCGTTTCGCCTTCCATCAACCACTGCAAAACAAGAGGCAGTAACTTTTGTCTTGTCATCGTTGGATTCTGGCTAAACGCTTTTTTAATAGTGGGAATTAACAGGCTTGAATCGTAATCCTCTTTCAGCATCAGATATAAATGACGCTGATCTTCGGTATCTAACTCTTGAAGGGCTTTTTCTTCTGGTGTTTGTTCTTGTATCGCTGCGATATCTAGCTGAAGTTGGATTAACCGTTTATCAATCTCGGGAACGACTAGATCAGAATAACGAGCAATGCGTTCTGGGATACCCGAGCGTAATGCCTCTAGCATGGGGTGCACAGGCTTTAACTCATCTTGATACACTTGCCGCAATAAACCAGCGGTAATACGCTCATTGCCTAAAGCTAGCGCACGGAGCTGAGCGAGTACAAAAAGTTTTACTACAATGTCCATCACTCCTTGGCTTAGCTCATACCACACATCACGGACCTCATCCGATAACAGCGCATCTTTGCGTTGTAAAAGCTGTAATTGCCAAAGATTATCCGTAAAAGCGATCCACTCTTGATTGGGCTTTCCACGTTGCGTTTGTTGTATAGGATCCCAGAATATAGCTCCAAACCCTGCCCCTCTACGTGCAGACCGCAAATCAGCCTCAAAAATCTCTCGTGCTTTAGGGGTACCAATCAACATCACTGGTACGCCAATAATATTCACCATCGTCACAAAAAAGTTCAGCATCTCTTGAGATCCACCCGAACGAGAGCGGCTTAAATGCTGAATTTCATCAATAACCAACAACCCTAAAGCATGTGCATTGGCTATTTGCGACATCAAAGCCAACATGGTTTCTATACCATGACGTTTTAAGCCATAACGACGCTCATAGTTCGAGCCCAAGGCTCGATCCAACGCTCTGAAAAAATTCAAGCAGATTTCTTTTAGCGAACCATTATGCGAGCAGTCTATTTTCAAATACACCACCTGCTCTACATTGAGTTCACGATGGTAAATCACCTGAGGATACGTGGCTAGAATACGATGAAGAGAGGTCGTCTTCCCACTACCAGAACAACCAATTAACAATAAGCTTTGTGCCGTAGATCGTGCCTCCTCAAAGCGAAATGTCTCCAACTCTCCCGTTTGAACACGCTCATAACCATTTTGTAAATGCTTTTGTAAATCTCCTGTTTTAGGATTTCTGCCTACGTAGCCACCTCGAATCATGACCGAAATACGCTCACTTAGTAGCAAATGCGTACCTAATGGCTGAAAATAGTCATCTGGAATACGACAAATGGTATGAGCTCTGATAACACGGGACTTTTGCAAGTCAGAGGAAGTAAGCTGTAAAGAGGATTTCAGTGATGCAGCACTATTCACTGACTCTTGTAATGGTGGTAAGGCCTCGATAAAAGGATTATCACGATAAGCCTCTACCCCCGTATCACGATAAACTGCTTGAATCCGGGTAGCACTCATGACTCATCCTTTTCTGGTGGATCCTGAAATAATTCAGGCACGTATGTGGGTAGGCTGTAATCTTCTTGATCATCCGCTTCCACTGCGTTGAAAGGAATAACTTTAGCCTCATCACCTGAAGAGCTTGGCTTCAAATGCTCCGCACGTTTTTTACGCTCCGAGGTCACGGCTTCTTTTTTATTAGTTTTAATCTGCTTAATGCGTGTTGATTTGGGCTCAGTAGTACTGGGCGTTAACTTATTCGCTTTCTGAATGGTTTGCTGAATAAACGCCTCAAGCTCCCTGCGTTTAGTTAACTCATCCTGCTTCGCATTGGCTTTATTGTGTTTTTCTTGTGCTTGTATATCCCAAACCTCCCAAAATGAGAGACCTTTAAACTGCCGACTACGTTCCGTCAGATTACAGCGCCAAAATACACGGCTGCCAACTTGCGGAAACAAATAAATCGTATCAACCAGCACTGGGTCATAAGCCGCTTCTAAATGTTGAGGTCTAGCTATATCAGTGCTCCGCTGCAACCAACCCTCACGCAGAATCTCTGACCCCGAGTAATACAAACCCCACAAATTAACGCCAAATGAAGAAATAGAGACCTTTCGGCGAGGCAGTAACGCTACTCGCAACTGCTCTTGCTCCACAGCCCTTAAACTACCTGTACGATGCTGCATACCCCATTGCCATAGCTGGACAGGAATAGACGGTAAATCTGTAGGAAAATCAGCATCTCGATCGTATTTATCCATCACCAGATGGTTATTTCTGAATAAGATCGTACGCAAAATAATTTGTGTGAACTCAAATACCGACAGAGATGCATCTAACCTATAGTCTGTTTCACCATGGCTTTTGATCCGACTGCCCTCTACAATGCCAGGTGCAAAGGACTTAAACTCGGCTTGTAGTGTTCTAAAAGTGCTTTCCACTATGCCTTTAGCATCGCCACGTCTAGGTGGAGCACTTTCCACTCGCACATTAAAACTAGAAACTAAGGCTTCGACCTGATGACTCATTAATTCGCCACGGTCCGCTAGCAACACATCTGGCAAACCTACACACGGCCAGTCTGAGCTACTAATCTCAATATCATGCTGGGCACAAATGGCCGTTTTGTCAGAGCAAGCATTTACAAAAGCCTGCATCGCCACCACATAAGACGGATTTTCAAAGCCGATATAAAAGCCCGTGATCATCCGACTAAACACATCAATCACAATGTAAAGCGTTGGTCTTCCTATGATTTTTTGGCGATCATGATGATCCACTAAATAAATATCAGCAATCGTGGCATCAATCTCATAACGACTCCCAGGGCCTAACGCCTGAGAAGTGGCTGTACTACTTAAGGGTCGTACGTCTTTTTTATATACCCCTGCTTTAACTCTAGACTTTAAGCGCTGAGCTTTAGGGTATTCTCGATCATAAAAATAACGAAACTGACGTAGTGTTGGGTAATCCTCTTGGGGAATGCGAGGAAAATACTGAGCAAACAAGTCCACAAATCGTCTATAGGCAACGGTGGTCTTTGTACCTTTTTGATTTAACAGGTGCTTTTCTATGGTCAACCTAAAAAGGCGTTCAATCTCGGGCGTTACCTTGGTTCCTTCACCCTTACCATATTCTCTGGCTCGGCCAATCTTTGCTGTTCCTGTCGCTGAACGTCTTTCCCCTGGTGCACCGCTGTTTTTGTAGTCAGGAATTAATGCATTAGGCGTTTGACCACGCTGCCAGTAACGGCGTAACAACTTATAAACTGTAGCCTTAGTAACCTTATGTTCTTGGACCACATGCTCAACGAGTTCGCTTCTGACTTTAGGGTCGAAACGATCCTTACTATTAATAATAGGAAGAATTTTTCGATAATCCTCCTCGCGCTTCTGGAAGCTGACAGAATCTACAGACGGCTCTTCTAAATCAAGATGTACATAAGGGTCATCAGTTCTAACTAAGCGGCCTTCATCTAAATACTGCATTAGCAACAACTCAGCCCTAGCTTGTGGAACTCCTTTATCAGCGCTTATTTGCATCCAGACAACTTGGCCATCCTCTATAGCCAAAATGCGATACGGATCATTATCAAATAGCACAACCTCATTAATTTGCCACATAGCGCAACTCCTCCATATTCACTACTTGGCTAATACAGAGATCTGCACACTTATTTGCCCTGAAAGACTTATAAATATTGAACTTAATAAAACCATTTGCGGTTAAGGCTCGTATCTCACTCAATGTTTTGCCTAACTCCAAATCATAAGCAATATCAACCTGCTTACAGACATTGATAATGTTTTCATCTCCTTTTTCTTGCAGGATATGGGCCAATGGGGATAGTTGTGCTAAAAGCTCCGCAGAAACTTCTTCTGTTTTCACTGAATAAAGCCATTCAATATTTTCTTTTACTACGGGATTTATTTCTTTATCAGTAAAAATGAACCAAGGAATTTGCTTTTGCTGCCAATAGCGACGCTCTAGTTCTAGTTTTTCTAAGGTACGCTCGTCTTGTAAGGCTGCTGCAGGTTTGACTTGAATAGCAAACTGCTCAAAAGGACCATCTTTGCAGTCCACTAAAAAATCAGTAGACATAACCTGATCTACACCACGAATAACAGGATGCTTAATACCACTATCTATTGCAATCTGCCTGGTATCACTAGGTAATAAGGGGAACTGCTCGCGTATATCTAGCACGCTGCTCTCCCACTCAAGACTGAGAAAAACAGCAAGCTCTAAGTCAGATAGCAAATGATGGACTCGTCCCGTCTTATGAGAATAAATACGGTGGGAACGACCTGAAGAAGGAACTTCTTGTACTGTTAGCCATGGAATATAGTCTTTACCATGCCCTTGGCCACGCCCCTCTTTAATACGACGGGCAATTTGCACTTCAGAAAATGAAGAGTTTGCTTTAGCCATAACAAAAGTCCAGTATGCTTTTTCACAGCATAACTGGACTGATTTCAGTTTACAACTATTCTGTCTAGTTTAAGACTTTATTGTCATAGTTTAGATCTATTTTGTTCAGTTTAAGACTTTATTGTCCGCCCACAGGAAACGCAGCTGAAACGGGAAGCTCAACACCCACTGACGCATGGGTTGTTCAGGCAGTACTTCATCAACCAGCAAGGCGGCACTTTCGGCCATCCGCCGCGCCCCACAGCTCGGGCAGAAACC